>JBAYTM010000007.1:0-16613 GCA_041675685.1 Thiohalobacteraceae bacterium | reverse complement strand
TTCCTCGCGTGTACCGCCTGCCGCGAGGCGTGCGAGCATGGCGTGTACGCCGGTCGCCAGGGCCGTGGCATCGCCGAAGATCGTCTCGGTGGAAGGCGCGTCGATATGAAACAGGCTGCCGACGCTCGCCTCGATGTCCGAGTCGGGGGCCTGTCCGCGGCGCGCCACCAGTTGCACGAGCTGCGCGGCCTGAAACAGGGCCGCCAAAGCCATGGTGCGATCGCGAAGAGCGTTTGAGGCGGATGCGTTCGACATGGACAGTCACGAGTCCCGATCATGCAGGGCTTCGACGATGGTGGCCCCGCCCAGGCAGTGCTCGCCGTTATAAAAAACGATCGCCTGCCCGGGGGCTATCGCCCGTTGCGGGCTGACGAACGCGACATGCAAGCGACCGTCAGCTTCCCGCCGGACAGTGCAGGCTTGATCCGACTGACGGTAGCGGATCTTTGCGTGACAGTTCAGCGGCAAGGCGGGTGGCTCGGTGTCGATCCAGTGCGCCGCTTCGGCGCGCAGCGCCGTACGGAACAAGGCCGGATGGTCTCTCCCTTGAACCACGATCAGGCGATTGCGGTTCAGGTCTTTGTCGACGACGTACCAGGGCGCGCCGGAATCGCCCGCACGTCCGCCGATACCAAGGCCCTGGCGTTGACCTTGCGTATGGAACATCAGGCCTCGATGTCGACCCAGAACGGTGCCGTCGAGCCCAACGATGTCGCCAGGCTGTGCCGGCAGGTACTCGGCGAGGAAGGCGTTGAACTTGCGTTCTCCGATAAAACAAATGCCGGTGCTGTCCTTCTTGGCGTGGTTGACGAAACCGGCCTGCTGCGCGAGATGGCGCACGGTGGATTTATGCAACTCGCCGAGCGGGAACAATGTGCGCGCAAGTTGCGTTTGATTCAGCAGGTGCAGGAAGTAACTTTGATCTTTGTCGGGATCGCAACCTTTGTGCAACTGAATGGCGTTCGCCGTCCGAAAGATGCGTGCGTAATGCCCGGTCGCGATGAAATCGGCGCCCAGGCTCAGAGCGTAATCCAGGAAGGCACGGAACTTGATCTCCTTGTTGCACATGACGTCCGGATTGGGCGTCCGGCCGGCACGATATTCCGCGAGAAAATAGCTGAAGACCCGATCCCAGTATTCCGTCGAAAAACTGATGCGGTGGAGCGGAATGCCGAGCTGTTCGGCAACCGCTTCCGCGTCCGCCAGATCCGCCGCCGCCGGGCAGTGGCCGGTCTTGTCGTCCTCGTCCCAGTTCTTCATGAACAAGGCTTCGACCCGATAGCCCTGCTCGATCAGTCGCAGTGCCGCGACGGCGGAGTCGACGCCGCCGGACAGCCCGACGATGACGCGGCCGGCGGCGGTCATGGTCTGCGCACCTCTAACCAGTCGACGTCACGCATCGTCTAACATGTCGACGAGCAGATCGAGCGGATAGCGGCGGCCGGCCAGATAATCGTCGATGCAGCGCAATACCAACGGACTGCGCCACTCCGTCTCGCGGCGCAGGACATCGTCCCGGCGGAGCCAGAGGGTTCCCTCGATGCCGCTGTCGAGCGCCAACCCCGGCTCCGGTTTCCCGACGCGACCGCAGAAGGCGGCGCGCAAAAACGTTTGGCCGGAATGCGGTGCGCGCCAAAGATATACGCCTAGCAGCGCCTCAGGAACAAATTCGCGCGCAGTCTCCTCCCGGGCCTCGCGGACCACGGCATGATGAAGATTTTCTCCGGGTTCGAGGTGTCCGGCCGGCTGGTTGAGCTTGAGCACGCCGTCGATGCGTTCCTCCACCAGCAGAAAGCGGCCATCGCGTTCCACGACCGCGGCCACCGTGACGCGCAGGTTTCTATTCATAATGGTCGGCGATTTCCTATAGCAGTACGACGGCTATTCGAGTAAGCAGATGTCGGACGGCGCCCAACCCGATACCGGGCGGGGGCGTGACTATATCGCGTATGCCTTTGTAAATAAAAGAAGTACATCGTGTTTTACTGCTTTCTTCCCACGCGTCCCGCCGCATTTGCCCCTAGGTCGCCGTCAAGCTTGACATTGCGTGGCCGGGAGGTAATAACTACCGCATGTCCTTGATCGGTTACGAGGCAAGGCATGTCAGTACGATCCCAGGTGCAGGCCATCTGAGGACATCACAATAATTTCGCGGAGGAGTTGCAACATGTTCCCATCATTCAAAAAGGTTTGTCTTGCCGGTGCCATCATGTTCGCGGCGGCGGGCACTGTCATTGCTGAAGAGCCCCTGAAGCCCTTTACCCTGGCGTACACCACGTCCGGTGAAATGCAGCAGATTACCGACGAAGTAAAGCAAAAGGTAAGTGACGCCGGATTCGAGATTGTCGGAACCTACAGTCCCTATGAAGGCGCAACAATCATCGCCATTACCAATGACGCACTCAAGCAGGCCGCGGCCAGCTCGGAGTTCGGCGGTTATGCGGCCGGCCAGCGCGTGACCTTGACCCAGGTCGGCGACGAGATCCAGGTCTCCTACACCAATCCGACCTACTACGGTAACGCCTACCGCTTGTCCGAAGAAGAGGGTCTGCAGCAGGCGGCCACCGCGCTGGAGTCCGCGCTCGGCAAACAGCAGACCTTCGGCACCGGCAAGAAGCAATTGTCCGAGACCGATTTGCGCAAGTACCACTATATGTTCGGCATGGAATATTTCGACGACCCGAGCAACCTGGCCGAATATGACAATCACGAAGAAGCGATTGCCGCCGTCGAGGCCGGCTTGTCGGCGAATAAAGGTGGGGCCAGCAAGGTCTATCGCATCGATATCCCGGGCAAGAACGAGACCGTGTTCGGCGTAGCCTTGACGGACGGTTGCAGCGGTGACGAATACATCATGAGCCGGGTCGATCGCGATCAGCTCCGTTCCACGGGCCATCTGCCGTATGAGATTCTGGTCTCGGACGGTGACGTGTATGCCCTGTACGCGCGCTTCCGCATCGCAATCAGCTGGCCGCATCTGCCGATGGTCGCCAGCGAGACGGGCGCGACCTTCTTCAATATCATGTGCGCGCCGAACGCGATTGAGGAAGCTCTGATCCAGGCCGCCGGCGGTGAAGTCTAAACCCTAGCCACGCCGGTCCGACTCGGCTCCGACCCCTGCCCATGGGCAGGGGTTTTTTTTGCCTGCCAAACGGGCTGTGCAGCGCCCGTCCTGTGCTACCATCGCAGCCGTTTTGTCCCCGAAGTGAGATCTTCTGTATGACTTATCAGCACATTTTGGTCCCGAGTGACGGCGAGCGGATCAGCGTCGGCGCAGACAACCTGTTATCGGTTCCGAAGACCCCCGTCATTCCTTTTATCGAAGGAGACGGTATCGGCGTCGATGTCACGCCGGTGATGCGTAAGGTGGTCAACGCCGCGGTCGAGCGCGCCTACCAAGGCGACCGCCGCATTGCCTGGATGGAGATCTATGCGGGCGCGAAGGCCAATGCGCTGTACGGAGGCGACACTTGGCTTCCGGCGGAGACGCTCGATGCGATTCGGGATTTTTCCGTTGCCATCAAAGGGCCGTTGATGACGCCGGTGGGCGGCGGTATGCGTTCGCTGAATGTCGCCATGCGGCAGGATCTGGACCTCTATGTCTGTCTTCGCCCGGTACGCTACTACGCGGGTACGCCGAGCCCGCTCAAGGAACCGGAGAAGACCGATATGGTCATCTTCCGCGAGAACTCGGAAGATATTTACGCGGGCATCGAATGGCCGGCCGGCAGCCCGGAGGTCATCAAGGTCATCAAATTTCTTCAGGAAGAGATGGCAGTCACCAAGATACGGTTTCCGGAAACTTCCGGTATCGGTATCAAGCCGGTCTCGAAGGAAGGCACCCAGCGCCTGGTGCGTCGGGCGATCCAGTACGCGATCGACCAGGATCGCGATTCCGTGACCCTGGTGCACAAGGGCAATATCATGAAATTCACGGAGGGCGCGTTCAAGAATTGGGGTTACGAACTGGCGCGCGAGGAGTTCGGCGCGCGCGAGAAGCCGGGCAGTGCCTGGCTAAGCCTGCAGAACCCGAAATCCGGCCGGGAAATTCTGATCAAAGACGTTATCGCCGACGCGTTCCTCCAGCAGATCCTGCTCAAGCCGGAAGCCTCCAGCGTGATCGCCACCCTGAATCTCAATGGCGATTACATCTCCGATGCGCTGGCGGCGCAGGTCGGTGGTATAGGCATAGCACCCGGAGCCAACCTGTCCGATCGTGTCGCGGTTTTTGAAGCGACGCATGGCACCGCGCCGGACATTGCGGGGCAGGGCAAGGCCAACCCGGGTTCGATCATCCTTTCCGCGGAGATGATGTTGCGGCATCTCGATTGGCAGGCCGCGGCCGATCTGATCGTCAACGGCGTATCCGGCGCGATTTCCGCAAAGACGGTAACCGCCGACCTCGCGGGTACCATGTCGGGTGCCGAAGAGCTTTCCTCCGCGGCATTCGGCGACGCAATCATTGCGCATATGCGATAAGTCGAGGCGGGGGTAACAGACAACAGCAGGAAACGACCCCTCACGGACTGCCGTGAGGGGCATCGAAGCCCAAACGAAGACTACGCGTAACCCGCGGTCAGGCGACCGGAGCGCGGATGCGCGATGCCTGCAGACCTTTCGGGCCTTCGTTGATTTCGAATTCGACCTTCTGGCCTTCCTTGAGAGTCCGATATCCCTCCGCCTCGATGGCGGAGAAGTGCGCGAAAACGTCTTCGCCCCCCCCGTCGGGGGAAATAAATCCGTATCCTTTGGCGTTACTGAACCATTTCACCGTTCCCGTTGCCATGACTGCATTTACCTCGCTCACATCTGCGGATTTTGTTGGTCCGCTTGGATTGTGTAGACGTCGGCGCCCGTGGGACGTTGGTCTTTTTCGGGTGCCGAACCCCCTCCTTTGGAAGCATCCCCGGAGGGAGCCGGTTACAACTTTTATCCAGCAAAGTAAAATAGTCAAGTATTCAGGGGTTTCTCCCGCGCCGGCTGCGGCGGACGTTGCGGTGGCCCGATCCCGCACGGGGGCGTCGGAACCTGCGTCGCCATGGCGCCTGCGCGGCCCCCTCCCGTCGCACCGAGGCCGTCGGAGATACGGTAGAGAACACAAGGATGGGGTGCGAATGAATCGGTTAAAATTCAACTATGGCTGACGAATTCATCAAGCGGGGCGACGGGGACGGGCTGGCCGTACAGGAGGCCAAGCCGAAGCTCAAGCCGCCGCCGCTTTATAAAGTGGTTCTGATCAACGACGACTACACGCCGATGGAGTTCGTCGTGCAGGTGCTGGAAACGTTCTTCGTGATGAGCCGCGAGCAGGCGACGCAGGTCATGTTGCACGTGCATACGCGGGGCAAGGGCGTCTGCGGGGTGTACACGCGGGAGATTGCGGAAACCAAGGTCGCACAGGTCAATGAGTTTTCCCAACGCCACCAACACCCGCTATTGTGTACGCTTGAGGAGGCTTGAAGCGGGTGGCGGATAACGGAATGCGAATCAACACGGACGACAGGTTTACTTGTGCCGGCGCTGCAATCCGGCATATATAGGCAATGACGAATCACGTGCGCCGGCATTCGAGCACAGGTGTAGACAGCGCCCTCAGGGGACGTGCGAGGTAGGTCCTATGTTGAGCAAGGAACTTGAATTCACCCTCAATCTCGCCTTCAAAGAAGCGCGCGGAAAGCGCCACGAGTTCATGACGGTCGAACACCTGCTGCTGGCGTTGCTGGACAACCCGGCGGCAGCTGAAGTACTGCGCGCCTGTGGTGCGGACATGCAGGCGTTGCGGCGCGACCTGACGAGCTTCCTGGACGAGACGACGCCTATCCTGCCCGTGCACGACCCGCGCGAAACCCAGCCGACCTTGGGCTTCCAGCGCGTACTGCAGCGCGCGGTCTTCCATGTCCAGTCTTCGGGCAAGAAAGAGGTGACCGGTGCCAACGTCCTGGTCGCTATCTATAGCGAGCAGGAATCGCAGGCGGTTTACTTTCTGAACAAGCAGAACGTGACCCGGCTCGACGTCGTCAACTACATCTCGCACGGTATTTCAAAGGTCGCCGGTGAGCAAAACGAAGAGATTTCTCTCGGCAACGGCGAGGAGGCCGAGGCGGCCGAAGCCGGGCCGCGCAAGCCGCTGGAGAGTTTTGCGACCAACCTCAACGAGATGGCCAAGCGGGGAAAGATAGATCCCTTGATCGGTCGCCGTGAAGAGATCGAACGTACCGTGCAGATCCTGTGTCGGCGTCGCAAGAACAACCCGTTGTTCGTCGGCGAAGCGGGTGTCGGCAAGACCGCGCTGGCCGAAGGCCTGGCGCGCATGATTGTCGATGGCGAGGTGCCTGAAATCCTCAAGGACGCGACCATTTATGCGCTGGACCTCGGCGCGTTGGTGGCCGGCACCAAGTACCGCGGCGATTTCGAGAAGCGGCTCAAGGGCGTGCTGGCACAGCTTCGCAAAGAGCCGAATGCGGTGCTGTTCATCGATGAGATCCATACCATCATCGGTGCCGGTGCCGCGTCGGGTGGCGTCATGGATGCTTCGAATCTGATCAAGCCAATGCTCGCGTCCGGCGAGCTGAAGTGCATGGGCTCGACGACGTATCAGGAATACCGCGGTATTTTCGAAAAGGATCGCGCCTTGGCGCGGCGCTTCCAGAAGATCGATGTGCGGGAGCCGACGGTCGAGGAGACCGTGCAGATCCTCAAGGGCCTGAAAGGTGCGTTCGAGGCGCATCATAACGTGCGCTATTCGCCCAAGGCGTTGCGCGCGGCTGCCGAGTTGTCCGAGCGTTACATCAACGACCGGCATTTGCCCGACAAGGCGATCGACGTCATCGACGAGGCGGGCGCCAATCAACGCATGCAGCCACCGTCGAAGCGCAAGAAGACCATCGGCACTAGCGACATCGAGTCCATCGTCGCAAAAATCGCGCGGATCCCGCCAAAGAGTATTTCGTCCTCTGACAAGGACAAGCTGCGCACGCTTTCGCGCGACCTGAAGATGGTGGTGTTCGGACAGGACGAACCGATCGATGCCCTGGCCGCAGCGATCAAGATGGCGCGCTCGGGGCTCGGCAATGAACAGAAGCCGATCGGCTCCTTCCTGTTCGCGGGCCCGACCGGTGTCGGCAAGACCGAGGTCAGCCGGCAACTGTCACTCACCCTCGGCATCGAGCTGATCCGTTTCGACATGTCGGAGTACATGGAGCGCCACACCGTATCGCGGCTGATCGGTGCGCCGCCGGGCTACGTGGGCTTCGACCAGGGCGGTCTGCTGACCGACGCCGTGCTCAAACATCCGCATTCGGTGCTGCTTCTCGACGAAATTGAAAAGGCCCATCCGGACGTCTTCAATTTATTGTTGCAGGTGATGGACCACGGCACGCTGACCGACAACAACGGGCGCAAGGCCGACTTCCGTAACGTCATCATGATCATGACGACCAATGCGGGGGCCCAGGAAATGGATCGGCCATCCATCGGCTTCACGGCACAGGATCACCGCAGCGACGGCATGGAGGCCATCAAGCGCCTCTTTACGCCGGAGTTCCGTAACCGACTGGACGCGATCATTCAGTTCAAGCCGCTCGACGCGACCGTCGTTGCGCAAGTCGTGAACAAGTTTATCTACGAACTGGAGGCGCAGCTGTCGGATCGCAACGTGACCATCAGTATCGACGAAGCGGCCCGGCTATGGTTGGCCGAAAAGGGCTACGATCCGAAGATGGGTGCGCGTCCAATGGCGCGGGTAATGCAGGAATATATCAAGCGTCCCCTCGCCGATGAACTGCTGTTCGGACGTCTGATCGGCGGCGGCCATGTCGAAGTGCATCTGGAAGAGGATGCGCTCGCCGTGGAAATCGTGACCGAGGAGGAAAGTGCTTGATGAATTTCGCCAGCGGACGGAGCCGCTGGCGCTTTATTCAAAACCGGCGGACATTGTCAGTGGTGTTTACTGACCGTTTTCAAGGCCATGATGGCGTCGTCGTAGGATAGCGCGGGCGAGCCCAGTCCACGCACACCGCGCTCGGCGCGACTGACGATATCGTCCATGGACAGCATGCCGGAGACCTCGCCGTCGCCATTGACCACTGCCAGCCGATGTACGCGCGCGCGTTGCATGGTCGCGAGGGCCGCCCGGATGTCGTCGTCCGCGGAACAGGTCGACACCGGCTGACCGGTGATGAAGTCCTCGGCCGCCAACTGCCACAGCGCCTTGTGGCGTGCGGCGGCCGCGATGGCGATGTCACGGTCGGTGATCATGCCGATCGGCTGGCCCTGATCATTGGTGATCGGGATCGAGCCACAGTCGTTATCCATCATCAGCAGAGCGATCGACTCCAGGTCGTCCTGTGGACCGCAGCAGCTGACCGTTGTTGCCATCACGTCACGTACATTCATGATCCACTTCCTCCAGTCCTGCCGAGCGGCAGCTCCCGGTATCTGCCGGCTGAATTGTCAGCAGATCCATCGCCCGATTGAATTCCGTTGAAATTGAGGAGTTCGCAATGCACCCGTAACCGTCGGGTGAGGCGTCATGCCATATGCGAATCAGCCTAACCATAGATCGGCTTGGCCGCTTGTCAAGCCGTTCAGGGCGCTCGAAATCCGAGGCTGGGTGGCGCTGTGCTGAAGAAGGGAAAATCTGGTGCGCCGAGCTTGGGCGGGTGACTGTTACCGTGCCCGGTAGGTGATCCGGCCCTTGCTCAAATCGTAGGGTGTCAGTTCCACCGTCACTTTATCGCCGGTCAGAATACGGATGTAATGCTTGCGCATCTTCCCGGAGATGTGTGCGGTCACAACGTGGCCGTTCTCCAATTCGACACGGAACATGGTGTTCGGCAAGGTCTCGACGACTTTGCCCTGCATCTCGATGTGGTCTTCCTTCGGCATGTAGAACCTGATAGTGGGGGAATGATCCGCGCATTATAGCCGAAAGCCGCGCCAATCCGGAATGGCCTGGATGTCTGGACCTAGGAGCCGCCGCTGGAGACGGGGGAGCGGTCAGGGGAGACGCAGCCAGCTGCCGTCGTGCAGCGCCTCGAGTGGCCGGAAACGGCCCTTGTAAGCCATCTTGTCCGACGCTTCGATCCAGTAACCGAGGTAGAGGTAGGGCAGGTTCATGGCGCGCGTCAGTTCGATCTGCTGCAAGATGACGTAGTTGCCCAGGCCGCGGTCCGGCAGCGCCGGGTCGAAGTAGCTGTAGACGGCGGACAGTCCGTCATCGAGCTGGTCTACCACGCCCGCGGCCACCAAGCGGCCCGCCAGGCGGAGTTCCATGAACCAGGTATCGCTCCAGGCGCCGATGAGAAACTGGCGGAATCCCGCCGGCGTCGGTTGATCCATCCCGGCCCCGGGGTGGCGCGCGCCAAGGTAGTCGTCATAGAGCCGGAAGTGTTCTTCGTCGAAGCGCGCCGGGGCGCGCCGCAAGGTGAGATCCGCGTTGCGCGCGAGGCAACGCCGATCGCGGCGGCGCAATTGAAAGTCGGACACCGGTACGCGCACCGGTACGCAGGCATTGCAGCTGCTGCAGGCCGGGCGGTAGACGTGGCTGCCGCTGCGCCGGAAACCGAGCCGCGCGAGACGGCTGTAGAGATCCAGGTTGAGCATGCTCGGTTCGGCGAACAGGCTGACCGATTCCTCGCCCGGCAGGTAAGGACAGGGGTGCGGCGGGGTGGTGAAAAACTGCAACTGTCGGGGCGCGTTCATTGCAAGCATTCCGCAGGGCTTACTATTAAGACTAGCCGGCGGGACAACCCGGCGCTACGGCATCCCGCCGCATTCACTGCCGCCAACCGTCCAGGCCAAGGTCGGCGTCCAGTTGCCACGCTAGCGGCGCTGGATTCGAGTCCGCAAGCCGGTCCAATTCCCTGACGAAGATGGCCCGCGCGAGCGGCTCCGCGCCGAGGCTGGCAAGGTGGCCGGTGTGCACCTGACAGTCGATCAGACCGAATCGCCGGCGCGCCAATTGGCGTACCAGATGGGCGAACGCCACCTTCGAGGCGTCCGTGACGCGGGCGAACATCGATTCCCCGAAAAACACCCGCCCCAAGGCCACGCCATACAGGCCGCCGACCAGCTGATTTTCGTGCCAAGCCTCCACAGAGTGCGCGTAACCGGCTGCATGCAGTTGACCGTAGGCGCGGCGCATCTCCGGCGTGATCCAGGTACCGTCCGAATCCGCGCGCGGTTCCGCACAACCCGCCATCACGGCATCGAAGGCCTTGTCCAACGTGATTTCGAAGCGTTTTTTGCGCAAGGTCTTTCCAAGGCTGCGCGAGATCTTCAGCTGTGACGGTCGCAACACCATGCGCGGATCCGGTGACCACCACAGAATCGGCTGGCCCGCGCTGTACCAGGGAAAGATCCCGCGTCGGTAGGCACGCAGCAGGCGTTCGGGTGCGAGGTCGCCGCCCAGTGCGAGCAGGCCATCCGGCTCCCGAAGCGCCAATTCAACTGGCGGGAAGGGCGCCTGCGGGTCGTCCGGATCGAGCCAGTAAGGCGCGCGCCCGCTCATGGGCAGGACGATGGTTTCGCGGGCAGGGCGTCGGCGCGGTAAGGATGGTGCTCGCCGAGCTCTTCGCGGTAGTCGTTCATGACGCGCTCTTCGCGACGCAGAAAATCCGAGATGGCCGCGCGAAACTTCTCGTCGGCGATCCAGTGCGCCGACCAGGTCGTCGTCGGCAGAAAACCCCGGCTGATTTTGTGCTCGCCCTGCGCCCCGGGCTCGAACAAGCGAAGTCCATTCCGGATGCAGTACTCGATACCCTGGTAATAGCAGGCCTCGAAATGGAGACTGTGGTACTCGGCGTTGCAGCCCCAATGACGTCCGTACAGCGCACTGCGACTGCGCAAATTGATCGCGCAGGCGACCGGCTGGCCCCGGGCATAGGCGAATACCAGGACCAGGCGATCGCCGAGCGTGCGACCGATCTCGAGAAAGAAGCCCAGATTGAGGGTCGCAATGCCGGATTTCCGATCGAATGTCGAGGCGTAAAAGCGTTGCGCGATTTCCAAATCCTGCGCGCTGGCCTCATTACCGTGAACGACGCGCAGCTCGATGCCTTGCTCCTGCACGCGGCGGCGTTCGCGCTTGAGCTTCTTGCGTTTCTGGGCGCTGAAGCGCTCCAGAAAATCGTCGAAATCACGATAGCCGTCGTTGTGCCAATGGAACTGCACCCCCTGTCGCAGCAGGAATCCGCGTGCCTTCAGGCGTTCGGTATCCGCTGCATCGGTGAAGAGCCAGTGCAGCGAAGAGAGTTCCAATTCGCGGCTCAGTTCGAGGGCGCCTTGGACCAGTGTGTCGGTCACGGCGTCGGCATCCGCCTCGGGATGCAGGAGCAGGCGCGAGCCGGTTGCGGGCGTGTACGGAATGGCGACCACCGCCTTGGGATAATAACGGCCCCCTGCACGCTGATAGGCGTCGGCCCAGGCCCAATCGAAGACCAATTCGCCATAGGAATTGTCTTTGAGGTAGAGGGGCGCAGCGCCGACCAGACGCTTCTGGTCGTATACCGTCAGATGTCGTGGCAGCCAGCCGTAGCGTTCCCCGACACAGTCGTGGCGTTCCAGCGCGCTGAGAAATTCATGTGCGAGGAAGGGGTTCTCGTCACGGACCAGTGCGTTCCAGTCCGCAGGCGGGATGTCGTTCAGGGCATCGACAACGCGCAATTGCATCTCAGGAAACCTTTGATCGATTCGTCAGTCTGAGCCGCGTAGGGAGAAAGCAATCTCCAAGTCGGCTGATCCCAATCAAGATGCAAGTTTCATAAATTGCAGTGACGGCTCGGATGGATCGACAACGGCGCCGCAGGGCGACGAGGACCAGGTGGTGTTGACTAACCTTTGTCGGCAAGCGCATCCAGATAGCGTTCGGCATCCAGTGCCGCCATACAGCCGGCTCCTGCTGACGTGACGGCCTGCCGATACACGTGGTCGGCGACATCGCCCGCAGCAAAAACACCGGGTACGCTGGTCGCGGTCGCATCGCCGTCGGTGCCGGCCGTGATGCGGATGTAACCGTGCTGCATATCCAATTGACCTTCGAATATCTGGGTGTTCGGCTTGTGGCCGATGGCGATGAATACTCCCATCAAGGAAATGTCTTTGGTCGTGCCATCCTTGACGTTTTTGATGCGCATGCCGGTGACGCCCGACTGGTCGCCGAGCACCTCGTCGAGCACATGGTTCCATTCGATGCTGACCTTGCCTTCCTCGACCTTTCTGAAAAGCCGATCCTGTAAGATCTTTTCCGAACGCAAGGCGTCGCGACGGTGCACCAGGGTGACATGTTCGGCGATGTTGGCGAGATAGAGCGCCTCTTCCACCGCCGTGTTGCCACCGCCGATCACCGCGACTTTCTGGTTACGGTAGAAGAAGCCGTCGCAGGTCGCGCAGGCCGACACCCCGCGGCCCTTGAACGCCTCTTCCGAGGGCAGCCCGAGATACATGGCCGACGCGCCGGTGGCGATGATCAAAGCATCGCAGCTGTAACGGCCGGAGTCGCCTTGCAGGATGAACGGGCGCTGCTTGAGATCGGCGTGGTTGATGTGATCGAAAACGATCTCACAATCGAAGCGGGCCGTGTGCTCCCGCATCGCCTCCATCAGCGCCGGTCCTTGCAGATCATGCGCGCCACCGGGCCAGTTCTCGACTTCGGTCGTCGTCATCAGCTGGCCGCCCTGTTCAACACCGGTCACAAGGACCGGTTTGAGATTGGCGCGCGCGGCGTAGATCCCCGCGGTATAGCCCGCCGGACCCGAACCCAGGATGAGCAGCGGGCAATGCTTGGTTTCACTCATGTACAATGGCTCCGTTGTGCGCTACCGAGACCGTCATGCGTGCATGCAACGATGACGGAAGAGGCGGTCCGCGCAGCGGCTGTCGGGTGACTGAACTCCGGCTCGGAGAGCATCGCATTCCGCACGTCGCAAATTCCGAACCGCTACTGGTAATAAACCTCGCCGGCGTCCGGAAAGGGCCCGGATGACGAAAAATCGGGCGCGCCGCCTGCGGGCCCGGGTATCCTAAGGGCTTTGGCGGCAGGGGTAAAGGGAGCGCGCATGCGCATCGGCGTACCGAAAGAAATCAAGCCGCGGGAAGGGCGGGTAGCGCTTATCCCGGCGGCCTGTGCCGACCTCGTGCGCGCGGGGCACGAGGTGTTCATCGAAGCGGGAAGCGGATTGCAGTCCGGCTTTTCCGATGCATCCTATGTGGCCTTTGGCGCGGTCGTACAGCCGGACGCCGAGCGGCTCTACGCGGCCGCGGACCTCATCGTCAAAGTAAAAGAGCCCATCGCCGACGACCTGCGCTGGTTAGGCGCGCGACATACGCTGTTCTGTTACCTGCATCTGGCCGCGAATCGCGTGCTGACGGAACAACTTTTGGCAATCGGCTTGACCGCAATCGCTTTCGAGACCGTGGAACACCAGGGCGGGCTGCCGCTGTTGGCGCCCATGAGCGACATCGCCGGGCGTTTGGCGGTCCAGATCGGCGCGCATCTGCTGCACCAGCCACAGGGCGGCAAAGGCCTTCTCCTGGGCGGCTTGGCGGGCGTCGAGCGCGGTAAAGTGACCGTGATCGGCGCGGGAAAGGCCGGTAGCAGCGCGGCTGCCATGGCGGCGTCCGTGGGCGCGGAGGTCAAAGTGTTCGATAAGAGCCAGGAACGTTTGGAAGCGATGCGCGCCCTGGCACCGAATATCACCGCACTCTACCCCTATGTCGATGCACTGGACCAGGCGATACAGGAGGCCGATCTGCTGATTGGCGCCGTGCTGATTCCCGGCGCGAAGGCCATCCATGTGGTAAGCGCGGCGCAGGTGCGGAAAATGACCCCCGGCAGCGTGATCGTCGATGTCTCCGTGGACCAGGGCGGCTGCATCGAGACCACCCGGCCGACCAGTTATACAGATCCGACCTTCAGCGTCGATGGTGTGGTGCATTTTTGCGTGACGAACATGCCCGGTGCGGTCCCGCGCAGTGCATCGCACGCGCTATCGACTGCGCTCCTGCCCTATGTGCGGCGGCTGGCCGGGGAGGCCGATTGGCATGACGACGCCGCGCTCGCCCGCGGCGTCAACGTCGAGGCGGGTCAACTGATCCATCCGGCCGTCCGAGCGGCGTTCGCGTGATTCCGCAGCACGCGCGCCATGCGCCGGGGAAAATGCGTCGGCCCTAGCACCCATCACCTATAGCCCCTACAATCCCCCAATTATTCTCGTCAGTTAGAGTCCGAACTTGGCACAAGCACGTAAGAGAAACCCGAAGGCGGCACCGCTCACCCACCACGTCAGCCGAGGCGTGCGCGAAGGCGCGCTGATCGTCCTCAGCGCCATTGCCGTGTACCTGTTGGTGTCGCTGCTCACCTACCACAACAGCGATCCGGGCTGGTCACACAGCGGGGTGCGCGGGCCGGTGAACAATGTGGGTGGCGTTGCCGGCGCTTGGTTCGCCGACGTGTTCCTGTATCTGCTCGGGTTCCTTGCCTACCTGTTCCCGGTCATGGTCGGTTACAGCGGCTGGTTGGTGTTCCGCGGGCGCGGTGCCGACGGCGACATCGACTACCACACCCTGGCGCTGCGATGGCTGGGGTTCCTGTTGACGGTCGGCGCCGGCTGCGGGTTGGCCAGCCTGCATTTCGAGATCTCCGCGGGCGTCCTGCCCCTGTCGGCGGGCGGCATTCTCGGCGACCTGATCGCCGCGGGGCTCAGCGAGCCGTTCAGTTTCGTGGGCGCGACGCTGTTCCTGCTGGCGCTGTTTCTCGCCGGCATGACATTGTTTACCGGCCTGTCCTGGCTGGGCCTCATGGACCGTACCGGGCGCTGGACCCTGTGTTTCGTCGCTTGGCTGCGCGAGCGTGGCGTGGCGTTGCGCGAATATCTGGCAAGCCGCAAGGCGCGCATGGCGCGACAGGAAGTCGTGCGTGAAGAGAAGAAAAAGGTCGAGAACCGACCGCCGCCGCGGATCGAGCCGGTCATCAGGAAGGTCGAGACCAGCGAGCGTGCGGAAAAGGAACGCCAGGTGCGTCTGTTCGACGTCCCAACGGATTCGGAGCTACCGCCGCTGGCGCTGCTCGACGACGCGCGCCCCAGTGTGGGCGGCTACTCGGAGTCGGCGTTGCAGGGCATGTCGCGGCTGGTCGAGATGAAGCTTGCCGACTTCGGCGTCGAGGTCGAGGTGGTCGCGGTCAGCCCCGGCCCGGTGATCACGCGTTTCGAGTTGCAGCCGGGGTCGGGGGTCAAGGTCAGCCAGATCAGCAATCTCGCCAAGGACCTCGCACGCGCCCTGTCGGCCATCAGTGTGCGCGTTGTCGAGGTGATCCCCGGCAAATCGGTGGTTGGACTGGAGATACCGAACGAAAAGCGCGAGATCGTCGCCCTGTCCGAGATCATCCGCTCGCAGGATTACGAAGAGGCCGGCTCGCCGCTGACGCTCGCGCTCGGCAAAGACATTTCCGGACATCCGACCGTGGTCGATCTCGGGCGCATGCCGCATCTGTTGGTCGCGGGCACGACCGGCTCCGGTAAGTCGGTGGCGGTCAACGCCATGATTCTGAGCCTGCTGTATAAGACCTTGCCGGTCGACGTACGCCTGATCATGATCGATCCGAAGATGCTGGAGCTTTCGATCTACGAGGGCATCCCACATCTGTTGACCCCGGTCGTGACCGACATGAAGGAGGCGGCCAACGCGTTGCGCTGGTGCGTGGCCGAAATGGAGCGCCGCTATAAGCTGATGGCCGCGCTCGGCGTCCGCAACATCGCCGGCTACAACCGCAAGGTCAAAGACGCCGAAGACAAGGGCGAGCCCATTCAAGACCCCTTCTACAAGCCGGAGGAGCAACTCGATCCGACGGCGCCGCCGCCCAATCTGGTCCACTTGCCGTATATCGTTGTCATCATCGATGAGTTGGCCGACATGATGATGGTGGTCGGCAAGAAGGTCGAGGAACTGATCGCACGTTTGGCGCAGAAGGCGCGCGCGTCCGGAATTCATCTGATCCTGGCCACGCAACGCCCGTCGGTGGACGTCATCACCGGACTGATCAAGGCCAACATCCCGACCCGGATCGCCTTTCAGGTGTCCAGCAAGATCGATTCGCGCACCATTCTCGACCAGATGGGCGCCGAGGCGTTGCTCGGCCATGGCGACATGCTGTATCTGGCGCCCGGCACGGGACTGCCGACGCGCATCCATGGCGCCTTTGTCTCCGACCAGGAGGTGCACCGCGTCGTCAATCACTTGAAGGGCAACTCGGAACCCGATTACCTCGAGGAAATTCTGCAGGGCGGCGAAATGCCCGGCAGCGAACTGCCGGGCGAGATGAGTCTGGACGGCGGCGACAGCGAATCCGATCCGCTTTACGATCAGGCAGTGCGCATTGTCACCGAATCGCGCCGCGCGTCGATTTCCGGCGTGCAGCGACGTCTTAAGATCGGCTATAACCGCGCGGCACGCATGATCGAGGCCATGGAAACGTCCGGCATCGTCGGCCCGCTGCAATCCAACGGGAGCCGCGAGGTGCTGGCACCGCCACCACCCTCCGACTGAGGGGCTGCTGCGGGAACGGGTGCTCAGAACGCCGAGACCGTTTCGTTGTCATACCGCTGCACCGCGGGTCT
>JBAYTM010000006.1:0-17105 GCA_041675685.1 Thiohalobacteraceae bacterium | reverse complement strand
GGTCAAGAAGGCCACAGCGCCCAAGAGCGCGGTAAAGAAAGCGCCGAGTTCCAAAGCGGCCAAGGCCGCGCCCGTAAAGTCCGCACCGGCGAAGAAAGCGGCGGTCAAGGCAACCAAACCGGCAGCCAAAGTCGTCGCCAAGCCCGCCGCCACGCCGGCGGCGAAGGCCGCGCCGAAGCGCGCGGCGCCGGCTGCCAAAAGGCCCGCGGGCGTAAAGAGCACCGCCGGCACCGTCGTGGAAAGTATCGAGCCGTACCGGGAAGCACCCGGCGAAGATTACATGAACGACACCCAGCGGGAGCATTTCCGCAACATTCTGCTGGCGTGGAAACGTGAATTGATGGAGGAAGTGGATCGCACCGTGCATCACATGCAGGACGAGGCCGCCAATTTCCCCGACCCCAATGATCGGGCGACGCAGGAGTCCGAATTCAGCATGGAGTTGAGGGCGCGCGACCGCGAGCGCAAGTTGATCAAAAAGATCGACGAGACGCTCGGCAAGTTGGATCACGAGGAATATGGCTATTGCGACGCCTGTGGCGTGGAGATCGGCATCCGTCGTCTCGAAGCGCGCCCGACGGCCGCCCTGTGCATCGACTGCAAGACCCTCGACGAAATCCGCGAGAAGCAGATGGGCAGCTGAGCGGCCCACTACTCGAACCACCTTTTCGAAACCGGCCGCAAGCCGGTTTTCTTTTGGTCGCCATGCTGGCGGAAAAGCAGGCCCGCAACGCCATACCGATCATCGCCGATGACCAACGATCGCACCGAGCCACGCTACTGCGGACGTTTCGCGCCTTCGCCCACCGGACCGCTGCACTTCGGTTCGCTGGTCGCCGCGGTCGCCAGCTATCTCGACGCGCGCAGTCGGGGCGGTCGTTGGCTGCTGCGCATGGAGGACCTGGACAAGCCCCGCGAGCAACCCGGCGCCGCGGACGCGATCCTGCGCACGCTCGACCGCTTTGGGCTGCACTGGGATGGTCCGGTGCTCTATCAAAGCCAACGCGCCGACGCCTATGCCGCGGCACTGGAGCGCCTGCGGGCCACCGGGCAAAGCTTTCCCTGCGGCTGCACGCGACGCGAGATCGCCGATAGCGCCTTGCCCGGTCCGCTCGGTCCCTTGTACCCCGGGACCTGCCGCGGCGGTATTCCGCCCGGACAAGCGGCGCGCGCCGAACGCCTACGGGTCAATGCGCAGGTGATCCGGTTCCAGGATCGGTTGCAGCCACCCGTTCATCAGAATCTCGCGAGCGAGGTCGGCGATTTCGTGGTCTCACGTGCGGACGGCGTCGTCGCCTATCAGCTTGCCGTGGTCGTGGATGATGCCGAGCAGGGCATCACGGACGTCGTGCGCGGCAGCGACCTGTTGTTGTCGACGCCACGGCAGATCTATCTGCAAACGCTGCTCGGCTTTGCAACCCCGGGCTACCTGCATCTGCCGGTCGCCGTGAACGGGGCAGGCGAAAAGCTCAGCAAGCAGACCTACGCGATGGCCGTGGACGATCTGCCGGTGCCCGATGTTGCGCGTGAAGCGCTCACGTTCCTGGGCCAGGCCCCACCGGACTCATCGCACGCGGCGGACCTCGCGGCCTACTGGACCGCGGCCGCGGCCGCCTGGGACCCGCATCGGATACCTCGAACGCGGGTGCTAGTGACGAGATTCTAGGCTCTCGGCGCTCTCGCTTTGGCACGTTGAACGTCGTGGATCGGTTGGTCCGAAACTCCGTCAATCTAGAACCTGGATGCGGTATTCGGTACTCTCCCGGCAGCGACTGTGTCGCGAGGCCACGAATACCAGGAGCAAAGCCATGTCCGAGTCCAAGCGTTACCAAGTCCCTGCGGCCTTTGCCGCGAACGCCCATATCGGCGCCGAGCAATACGCGTCGTTGTACCGGCGTTCGGTGGACGACCCCGAGGGCTTTTGGGCCGAACAAGCCGAAGCCTTCCTGACCTGGACCAAACCCTGGACCAAGGTGCTCGACTGGGATTTCAACAAGGGACATATCCGCTGGTTCGAAGGCGGCAAACTCAACGTCAGTTACAATTGTCTCGACCGGCATCTGGCGGCGCGCGGTGAACAAACCGCACTCATCTGGGAAAGTGACGATCCCGCCGTCGACCGGCACATCAGCTATCGCGAACTGCACGCCGAGGTCTGCAAACTCGGAAATGTCTTGAAGGCACGCGGTGTCAAGAAGGGCGATCGCGTCTGCATCTATATGCCGATGGTCCCGGAAGCGGTGGCCGCCATGTTGGCCTGTGCACGCGTCGGCGCCGTGCATTCGGTCGTGTTCGGCGGCTTCTCGCCGGAATCCCTGAAGGACCGCATCCTCGACTCCGATTGCCGACTTGTCATCACCGCGGACGAGGGCATGCGCGGCGGGCGCGCCGTCCCGCTCAAGGCCAACACCGACGAAGCGCTCAAGGCCTGCCCCAACGTCCACACCGTGTTGACGGTCCGGCGCACCGGCGGCGACATCGCCTGGGACGAGAAACGCGATGTCTGGTATCACGAGGCCATGGCGAGCGCGCCGCTGGACTGTCCTCCGGAGGAAATGGATGCGGAGGATCCGCTGTTCATCCTCTACACCTCCGGCTCGACCGGAACACCCAAGGGTGTGCTGCACAGCACCGGCGGCTATCTGTTGTTCTCCGCCATTACCCATAAGTACAGCTTCGACTACCACGACGGCGACGTGTACTGGTGCACAGCCGACGTCGGCTGGGTGACCGGTCACTCCTACATTGTCTACGGTCCGCTCGCCAACGGGGCGATCAGCCTGGTATTCGAGGGCGTCCCGACCTATCCGGACGCAGGCCGATTCTGGGCGGTGATCGACAAGCACAAGGTCAACACCTTCTACACCGCGCCGACCGCCATCCGCGCGCTCATGCGCGAAGGCGACGCGTCGGTAAAACAGCATGCGAGGAGCTCGTTGAAGCTGCTCGGCACGGTTGGCGAGCCGATCAACCCGGAGGCCTGGGAGTGGTATTACCGTGTCGTCGGCGACGGCCGTTGCCCGATCGTCGATACTTGGTGGCAGACCGAAACCGGCGGGCACATGATTACGCCGTTGCCGGGCGCGACAGACCTCAAGCCGGGTTCGGCGACCCTGCCCTTCTTTGGCGTGGTCCCGGCAATCGTCGACAACGAAGGCCGCGTGCAGCAAGGCGAGTGCGAAGGCAACCTGGTGATCGCACATCCCTGGCCGGGCCAGATGCGCAGCGTCTACGGCGATCATCAACGCTTCATCGATACCTATTTCAGAACCTACCCGGGCATGTACTTCACGGGCGACGGTGCACGCCGCGATGCAGATGGTTATTACTGGATCACCGGTCGCGTCGACGATGTGCTGAACGTCTCCGGTCACCGTCTCGGCACCGCCGAAGTCGAGAGCGCGCTGGTGCTGCACGAGGCCGTCGCGGAAGCGGCCGTGGTCGGCTATCCGCACGATATCAAGGGCCAGGGCATCTACGCCTACGTTACCCTGCTCAAGGGCATTGAGCCGAGCGATGGGCTGCGCAAGGAACTGATCGCGCTGGTACGCAAGGAGATCGGTCCGATCGCGACGCCCGATATTATTCAGTGGGCACCCGGCCTGCCGAAGACGCGGTCGGGCAAGATCATGCGCCGCATCCTGCGCAAGATCGCCGCCAACGAGGTGGAGAGCCTGGGTGACATTTCAACACTCGCGGACCCGGGGGTGGTCGACGATCTGACCCACAATCGGGCGCATAAATGATGCTGTCTGTTCGACGGGTGTTGCAATGAAATCGCTCCAGATCAGCCAACTGTTCGTGTTGCTGGTGGAACCCTCGACGACACAGCAGCGGATCGTCTCGGGTTGGCTGAACGAACTCGGCGTGCGCCAGATTGCGCTCGCCGCGGACGGCGAAACCGCGCTCGAGCAGATGCGCGGATTGCCGCCGGACCTGGTCATCAGTGCGATGCATCTCGCCGGCATGACGGGTACCGAGTTGGTGCAGCAGATGCGCAACGAACCAAAGCTCGCCGATATCGCCTTCATGCTGGTATCGAGCGAGACCGGCTACCGGTATCTTGAGCCTTTGCGCCAGGCTGGCGTGATCGCCATTCTGCCAAAGCCCTTCACCGCGAGTCAGCTACAGCAGTCGCTCAATTCCACGCTCGATTTCTTGGAGCCGGAGCGGCTGCAACTCGGCACCCGCACCCCGGACGAAGTGCGCGTGCTGCTCGTCGACGACATGCAGACCTCACGACGCTTCATGCGCCAGGTCTTGGAGAAGATGGGCATAGAGCTGGTGCGCGAGGCGGAGAACGGCGTGCAAGCGCGCAGCTTGGTCGACCAGGAGTATTTCGATCTCATCATCACGGACTACTACATGCCCGAGATGGATGGTGGCGAACTGGTCGACTATATCCGCAACGAGAGCAGCCAGGGCGCAGTGCCGATCCTCCTCGTCACCTCGGCATCCGATCGCAGCCGATTGGCCGCGTTGGACCAGAGCGGGGTCACGGCGATCTTCGACAAGCCGTTCGACGTCGACAGCTTGCGCCGGATCGTCGAACAGGCGTTGGCCTAACGCGCTTCGCGGCTGCCGTGGCCGAGACTCCACATCAGGGCGGCTTGGTTGCCAGCGACTTCCGTCCCGCCTGGTGGCTGCCCGGGCCGCACGCGCAGACGCTGTTTCCCTTCATCGCGCGCCGGCGACGGCATATCAAAACCGAGCGGGAACGCCTGACGCTGCCGGATGGCGATTTTCTGGACCTCGATTGGGCGTTGGACGCCCCGGAATCGTCACCGCTGATCCTGGTGCTGCATGGCCTGGAAGGTTCGCTGCGTTCGCACTACGCAAGCGGCCTCTTGCCAAGCCTCAACCGGTCTGGCCTGCGCGCGGTATTGATGCACTTCCGCGGGTGCAGCGGAGAACCCAATCGTCTGCCCCGTAGCTATCACTCGGGTGAGACCGGCGACCTGGATTGGGTCGTCGCCGAACTGCGCCGGCGGGATCCGCATGCCCCGCTCGCCGTGGTCGGCTTCTCCCTGGGCGGCAATGTCCTGCTGAAGTGGCTCGGCGAATGCGCCGAGCAGGTGCCAGTCCAGGCAGCTGTAGCCGTGTCGGTCCCCTTCTCGCTCGCCATTGCCGCAGAGCGGCTCGACCGCGGACCATCACGGCTTTATCAGGCCTACCTGCTGCGGAAGCTGCGCCATTCACTTTCGACCAAGCGGCGGCGCATGGCACTGCCGATCGAGTTGCCAAGGCTCCGCGGCCTGCGCAACTTCCGCCGCTTCGACGATGCCGTGACGGCGCCCCTGCACGGTTTCGCGGGTGTCGACGACTATTACGCACGCGCGAGCAGTCGGCCGTTCCTGAAACACATCCGCTGTCCGACGTTGGTACTGCACGCGAAGGACGATCCCTTCATGTCGCCTGAGGTGATTCCGACACCGGCCGAGTTGTCGTCGAGCGTGCGCCTGGAACTTTCCGCACGGGGTGGACATGTGGGATTCGTCGCCGATCGTTGCGGACGGCCTAGGTACTGGTTGGAAGAACGTATCCCCGACTTTCTGCGCGCCGCCCTCGCATAGTTTCCAGCTCTGGATTCCACAAGAAACGCCGGGCCATCGTCGCGCCTGCCCGCCACCCGAATACGCACCGTTTTCCTTTCTGCAATTCGTTGTAGCGGCTACGACGGCATAGCCACGCGTACGCTGCGTGGTTTGCTCAAGGTTGCTCGGGGCACGCCGATACCTGAGGAAGATGAGGACGTCAACTATTTGACGGACGCTCATAGGCTGGCCCGATCGATGCTTCGAAAAACACAGCATCCGCTGGGACTGGGTTCAGCACATGCCACCCGCGAGTGACACGCAGGACCCACCTCAAGCCATCGGATTAGAGACTGAACCCATGAAGAAACTCAAGACGCTGCTCCTCGCTTCACTTGCAGTCACCTCGCAAGTCGCGGTCACCTGTCTGCAGGCCGCCGATGACGACGTCTATGCGGTTCAGTTCTCCGAGGACGGCAAGTATCTGGTCACCGGAGGTTCCGGTGGGAACAGTCCGCAGCTGGATTACAGCGGCGGCGTCAAGGTCTGGGACGTCGAGCAAGGCAAACTGGTCAAGGCGTTGGGCGAGCAGACCGACCTCGACAGTATGTTCGGTGCGGAATACGGCTCGGTGGGCAAACGCCGCTGGGGCATCGACAGCTTCAAGGATATCGTGCTAACGGGCTCCTATCCGGACGGCAAGGTCGTGGTGTTGCCGAATTCGCTCGGCCGCCTGGACGCTGCCCACAATGTTCAGTTGCCGACCTTCATCGGTGGTTATTTGGATCTCGACTCCAGTCAGGTCGACCGTATCCCGCTGGATCACAAACGCGCCGCCGCGCGCACCTGCGGCGACACCGAGGCCGCGTACGAATACATCGGGCCGGTGGTGGCATCCGAAAACGGTCGCTACGCGGCGGTCGTGGTCAACACCTGCAAGTCGGAATTCGAACCGAAGATACCCGTCGCGCAGTACGACTCGACCTTGCACGTCATGGACCTGCGCAGCCTGAAGATCACGCAGACTTTCGCAAAGGTGGATTCCGGAATCTATGCCGCCGGCGTGACGAACGACGGCGCACGCGTCGCCTTTGTCGGCCGCGACCGCTTTGCCGTGGTCGACACCGCGACCGGCGAACAGCGTCAGATCGAAAAATACGAGAACGCCGTCTTCCAGATCCCCCGCCAATTCAGTTCATTGTTCTTCAACGACAAGGGCACCAAGCTGGTATCGCTGCACTACATCTATGACATCGAGACCGGCAAGGAGACCGAGTTCAGCTGGGGCGACGATTCAGTGATCAATAAGGGTCGCACCGCGAGCGTCAAAGTCGCACCCGATCTCAGCCACTTCGTTCTGGTGAAGCCCAAGAAATCGCTGATCGTGTTTGGCGAGGACGGACTGCCGCGTTCCTACGGCAAGGCGGACCGCGTGATCGTGGTGGATACCAAAACGGGTACCGAACGCGATCTCGCCATCAGCGATTCGCGCACCGAGGGCAAGCGCTGCGTCACCGATATATCGCCCGACAGCCAACGCGTTGCCGTTGCCTGTATGGGCGGCGTCATCAAGATGTTCGATGCAGCCACCGGCGATCTGGTCTGGGAGCAGCGGAACGTCGGGTACAAAAAGCAGGAGCTGAATAAAGATCTGATCCAGGTTCGCGCATGGGATCCATCCGCTTTAATGGCACAGCTCGTCGCGAGTCGATAACGACAACATATTCCAGGGATGGAATGAACTTATACATGGAATAAACCTCAGCCAACCCCAATCTACTATTGGGGTCGGCTTTTTTATTTCTGCCGTGAATTGATACAACCGTAACGACGGAATCCGAAAGGCGACCCGGCCGAGCCGTCGAATGCGCTGCGTTGTGCTCCGTGACAGGCACCTCAGCGCGTAACCGGGCGTCCTGTTACTTAGTAGATTGAAACACAACAACGGGAGATACGGGATGAGAGTATTGCAATTGGGGCTGATCGCGCTGCTGAGTCTCGGTGCCTTACCTATCAGTGCGGCAGCGCTTTGGACGGAGGTTTACCGGGAACGCCTCGAGCAGGCGCAACAAGGATCCGCCGACGCGCAGTTCGACATCGCTGCGATGCACGAAAACGGCCGCGGCGTCAGCGCCGATCGCGCCAGGGCGCTCGAGTGGTACCGCGCCGCCGCCAATCAGGGGCATTCGCGCGCGGAGAAAGCCCTGCTGCGTATGGACGAGAACGAGCGCCGTTTTGAGAAGACCGCGGCGCAGGCGCGCAGCGGCGACACGGACGCCCAATACAACCTTGGCAATATGTACCTTACGGCTACCGGGACGACGATAGATCTGAAACTCGCCGAGCAATGGCTGAAGCGTGCAGCCAATGCGGGACAGGTCAAAGCGCAGTTTAAACTGGGGCATCTGTATTACGTTGGGCTTGGAGACGACAGTGATGCGGACGCTGCATTCGAGTGGTTCAGCAAGGCGGCCGAGAGCAACTATCCATCGGCGCTGTATTACCTCGGAGAGGCCTACGCAACCGGCGCCGGCGTCGTGAAGGACTATCAGACGTCGCGCAGTTGGTACGAACGTGCGCGCGATGCGGGCTTCGGGCCCGCACGTCAGGCGCTGAGATTGCTCGATGAGCGTATTGCCCAGGCTGCCGCACAAGAGACCGCGGCTGCGCAGCTCGCGCAGCAGGAGGCCGAACGGGCCGCGGCAAAACCCCTGTCCGGCGCCACCACCACGGCGGCGCCCTCGCCCGCCGGGCCGCAGGACCTATTGAAACGCGTACAGATCAAAAAATGGTATACCGGCACGCGCCCGGCGCAGTTCCTGCCTTCGGGCGTAAGCGACTGCAATCTTTCCGCCGACAGCCTGATCTGCTATAGCCGCGAGCTGGCCCATAAAGACCAGCCGCAGGTCAACTATAAGGTGAAGTCCATCATTCGCCGGGTGGACGGCGGAGAACAGATCCGGATCGTATACCGCGAGTTCGTGCTACCGACCCAAATGGATGCTTCGGAGACCGATGCGGACACAGCCGCCGAAGGCGCCATCCAGCCGGGGTGGCAGGCGCCGCACAACCTGGGCTGCAAATTCTCCGCAGCCGAGCGCCTGACGTGCACGCTCGACAGCGGCATCGTCGCCGAATTCAGAGGAAGCTGAGGCACGCGACGGCCGCGCTGCGGGCAGCGCGCGCGGGGCGCGTCCGGACCACGGCATGGGTCGCTTAGGCGACGTTCGCTTACAGGCGGTTGACTATGCGCAAGAGCGTCCGGCTCGGATTGTCGTTCCTCGCGCTTGCCGCACTCGGTGCGCTGGCCGGGCCGTTCGTTCTGGACGCAGAAACGCTGCGCCGTGCGCTGATCGACCAGCTCAGCACGGCGCTCGGCCGACCCGTCACTATCGAACGCCTGCAAATCAAGTTCCTTCCAGCACCATCCGTCCGGCTTGCGACGGTAAAGACCGCCTTCGCCGACACCGCCGAGTCGCATCTGGCGATCGATCAGATCGATCTCGAGCTTGCCTGGAGCGCACTTCTGCGCGGCAAGTTCGTCATCCGCCAACTCGACATCGACGGCGTCGCGCTCAATCGCGTCCTGACGATGCACCTGCGTCGACTTGTCGACAGCCCAGGCAACATGACGAGCAGTTCGGAACAAGCCGCCCCGATACGATCCGTCGCGATCACGCGGCTGGTGTGGCACAAGATCGACGGCTCTGCCATCGGTCCCTTCGTCGCGAACCTCACCTGGGACAGTGGCCTGCGTCCGCGTCGCATCGATATCGCGCAGTACGACGACCGGCTGAAGCTAGCCTTGGATCTGCGCAAAGACCAGATCGGATTCAAGGTCGAGGCACAGGATTGGGTCGCACCGATCGGCCCACGCATACCGCTGACCGAGCTCCGAATCGACGGACGATATGACGGCACCGCCCTAGAGGTGACGCAGGGTCGAATCCTGGGGCCCGATGGAACGCTTCAGTTTTCCGGGCCGATCCGCTGGAATCCGGATTGGAGTATCCAGTCCAAGCTCCATGGCGAACGGTTGAACCTTGCAACCTTGTTGCCGGCCTTCGGTCAACCGTCTGTGCCCGGGTTACTGCAAGGCGATTGTCGATTGTCCCTGAACGCCGAAAGATGGGATGCCCTGTTGCACGCCCCCGGCCTCGATTGCGATCTGACACACGCGCAGGGCAACGACGTCAGCAGCCTGAAGCTCGTCACGACACCGACGCCGGACGGTCTGTCGTTGAACCTGAACGCCGACAACTTTTCGCTGCCCTTGGGTCCGGCCTTGTCTTTCGATACGCTGCACGCGCGCGGCACTCTGCTCGACAATCGGCTGAATCTGCGCGCATTGCACATCGAGGCCTATGACGGGAGCCTGGAAAGCCACGGCCTGATCGACTTCGGCCCTCTCTGGAAAATCCGGTTCGATGCAAAAACCCTCGGCGTGCAGCTGGCGCCTCTGCTGCACGCAGTTCGAAAACGCAGCCTGGACGGCAGGCTGGCAAGCGATTGCACGGGGAGCTTCGAATTCGACACGCGGAGCGCGCACCCCGGCCGGCCCGACGTCCGGTGCGACTTCGAGATCCTGGACGGCAAGCTCTACGGTGCGGATCTGGAGGGCGCGGCCACACTGCTGAAGCCGGGGTCTTCGGACCCCGGGAGTACGCCGTTCGACCGGCTCAGCGGACGGCTTCAGTTGCAGCGCGGTGTAACGCAGATCTCCGAATTTCGGTTGCAGTCGGCGGCGCTCGAGGCGACCGGTCAGCTCGCGCTCGATGCGCAGGACGCTCTCAGCGGTGAACTCAGCGTGGGTTTGAAGAATACGGCAGGCGTCGTCTCCGTGCCGTTGCAGGTCGAAGGCAAACTCGGTGCACCGGAGATACGACCTACCGCCTCCGCGATGGCAGGGGGCGCAGCCGGGACGCTATTGCTTGGTCCGGGCCTGGGTACGGCCATCGGCGTAAAGACCGGCGAAGCGCTTCGAAAGGCCAGTGGCTGGCTCAAAAAGAAAGGCGCGGAAAAAGGCGGCGACCTCGAGGCCGGGGACTAAGCCGATGCCCCGGACCGGACCGGACCAGCCCGGCCTCGACGTCAAATTCTCCGATCGCAGTATGGGAGGCACCGTCAGGATACGCTTCCGAAGTTCGTGTCGATCGCGTACGCGGGCGGTTCGATTCCTGCCAAACGACAGCCTTGCGCGATCGGGCCGCCCGGTAACAAGGTATAGAGATGCCTCAGGCCGCCCTTGGCGTGAAACCGTTCTGCGAGCGCATCGTGCAATTCGCGCAGCTGAATTTCGTCACTGTCGTTGCGTGAAAAATAATCCTGCAAGGCGCGGATCGTCGTCCAGTGATCTTCGCCAAGCTCAATGCCTTCCCGCCGTGCCGTGTCGATCGCCGTCTGTTCCGACCAGCCGAGCGGTGCGTTCGGGAATGCAGGGTTCCGTTCACGTGCGCCGGGATGCATGATATCGAACATTGTCTCTGTCATTGCCATTCTCCCACCAAGTATCGTTGCTGGTATCGTGACGCTCGAACTTCTCCGCAACAGTATAGTTCATTCCCAAACCGCGGCTCGGGCCGGCGCGGCGGCGGCTTCAGAACTTCAAATCCGCGTCCCAGTAAGGGACGCCGGCGAATCGCTCCGCGAGATAATCCACGAATACGCGGACCCGCCGTGTCAAATGCCGTGTCTGCGGATACACCGCATAGGCGTGGTAACTCGGCCAGACATAGTCGGTCAGAATCGGCGTCAACGTACCGGTTTCAATGGCGTGGAAGGCGATGAAGGTCGGCAGTATGCAGACGCCTTGGCCGGCGCTCGCCGCCTGGCGCAGGAAATCGCCGTTGTTGGCGCGCATGCGGACGCGTACACGGACGGTCCGTTCACCGCCGTCAGGGCCGCGAAAGCGCCATAGCGCAGGGTCGCGCGCATTGCTGTAGACGAGGCAATCGCGCTCGGCAAGCGCGCTGGGCGACTCGGGTACACCGGCTCGCGCCAGGTATTCCGGGCTTGCGCAGACCACCGTCCGCATGGTTGCCAGCCGGCGGGCGATCAGCGAAGAATCTTCCAGATCGGCGATGCGCACGGCGAGGTCGAACCCCTCCGCCAACAGATCGACTTGGCGATCGTTCAAATCCAGGTCGAACTCGAGTCCCGGGTGGGCGACCATAAAATCGTTGATGGCCGGGCACAAATGCAAAAGCCCGAACGACAGCGGCACCGCCACGCGCAAGCGACCGACCAATCGGCCGTGGACCTGGGACACGGCCTGCTCGGCTTCGTCGACATCGCTGAGTATGCGCAAACAGCGCTCGTAAAACCCGCGGCCGGAATCCGTGATATCCAGGCGCCGGGTGGTGCGGCGGAACAGTTGTACGCCTAGCCGCGCCTCCAGGTCGCTCAACCGACGGCTCACGGCCGATTTGGCGATCCCCAGACGCTCGGCGGCCGCACTGATGCTGCCGGTCTCAACCACCCGCATAAAATTTTCCATATCTTCCAGACGGGCCATGATAGTTGCCTCTTTGAGAACAGTCTGTTGAGCTTCTACCTCTTTATTCTCTGCTAATCAACATAGAAGATCCTCTCATCTGTAAGGATCCATGAGGAGAATCCGCATGAACGATTACCCCACCCGCCCCCTGCGCGTATTACGCGTCGATGCCAGCGCCCGCCGGGACGGGTCGATCAGCCGGCGCCTCACCGACCAGCTGATCGCAGGCTTCCAGGAGCGCGGCAGCCGTATCGACGTTACGCAGCGCGACTTGGCAACGACCGACCTGCCCTACCTCGACGCCGACTGGATCGCAGCCAATTTTACGCCGCCCGAGCAGCGCAACAGCGCACAGCGGGCCACCTTGCTGCTTTCCGATCAGCTGGTGCAGGAACTCGTGGAGGCAGACCTGCTGGTCATCGGCGTGCCTCTGTACAATTTTTCGATACCGGCCAAACTCAAGGCCTGGGTCGACCTGGTCGCACGAGCGGGTCTCACCTTCCGCTACACGGACGCGGGTCCTCAGGGACTGCTCAAGGGCAAGCGCGCGTTCTTGCTGCTTGCCAGTGGCGGTGTCCGCGCGGACAGCGCGGCCGATTTCGCGACCGCCTATCTGCGCCACGTACTCGGTTTTCTCGGGATCAGCGAGGTTACTTTGATTGCGGCGGATGGATTGATGCAGCGTGGCGAGGCCGCATTGGAGTCGGCTCATCAACGAATTGAGGCGGAGGCGGCACAGCTGCGCGGAATCTTCTTGCAAGAGGCACCCGCGGCCTGATCGGGCCGATCAACCACGCACGGAGGACGCACCCATGTCACAACGCGAAGTCGTTCAATTGGTATCCGCATTGGAAGTCACCGAAGGGGCCGGCGTGACCGTGCACCGCACACTCGGCACACCGGCGCTTCGCAACCTCGATCCCTTCTTGATGCTCGACCACTTCAGCAGCGACGATCCTAACGACTATATCGCCGGGTTTCCGGAACATCCGCATCGCGGCTTCAACACCTTCACCTATATGCTGGACGGCCATATGCGTCACGGCGACAGCATGGGCAACCGCGGCGATCTGGGCCCGGGTGGGGCGCAGTGGATGAAGGCCGCGAGTGGTGTGATTCACTCCGAAATGCCGCAGCAGATCGCCGGCGTCATGCGGGGCTTCCAGCTCTGGGTGAATCTGCCCGCGCAGGAAAAGATGAGTGAACCGGCATATCAGGAGATCCGCCCGGAATCCGTCCCCGAAATCGACGCGGACGGGGTTCACCTGCGGCTGCTCGCCGGCGACTACCAGGGACACCGGGGCCCGGTCCGCGACGCGCATACAGGTGTCCGCATACTGGACATAGGCATTTCGCCGGGCAACCGGTTCGACGCCGCATTGGCCGCCGACCACGCGGGCTTCTTCTATGTGTTCGAGGGTGGCGCGCGCGTCGCACACACTGAAGTGCCGCTGCACCACCTGGCGGTGCTGGGTAACGGCGACTCAATATCAGTCGAAGCCGGCGCGGGCGGCGCACGCCTGTTGTTGGTCACGGGGAAGCCGATCGGAGAACCAATCGCGCAACAGGGGCCGTTCGTGATGAACAGCCGTGAAGAAATCAACCAGGCGATGGCCGATTATCGGGCGGGTCGGCTGGTACGCAGCCGGGCGGCCGTGGCGGAACGTTGAACGGGTTCGGACGCTAGAAACCCGGATATAAAAAACCCTCCCCGGATCGGGGAGAGAGTCGTGCCACACCCCTTGAACGGGTTACTCCGTGCCCGATCAGCCGTCGATACAGCCTTGCGGCTCCGGTAGACCGGCGATCCGCGACCCCTGCCGCGAAGGGCCGCCGGGGAACAGCTTGTACAGGTGCTCGCGGCTGGCCCGCTCGGCACCGAGCTCCTCGGCCATGTGCTTCATCAGCATCTTCACCATCGGCGTCACGCCAAATTCGAAATAGAAGCTGCGCAGGAAATTCAGCACCTCCCAATGATCGTCACTGAGAGACAGACCTTCCTTCTGTGCCATGAACTCCGCCAGTTCGGGGCTCCAGCGGTGCAACTCCAGTAGATTGCCGGTGCAGGTGACGCTCAGCGAGACGCCCTTGAAATCGAATTTGTCGACAAAGTGGACCGGCGTCGCCACAGCGGCCTTGCGCCCGCCGCAATTCACGCGCTCCAGTTCCGCGTCCAGATGCGGAACCGGCACGCCGGCGATTCGCGAACCCTGCATCAACACACCATTCGGAAACAGTTCGTCCAACGCCGCATCGCTGGTCAGCGCGGCCGACCCGGCCTCCTTCAGTGCGCGCTTGAGCAATTTCTTGACCGGGGGCACGTTGTACGCGGCGTAATATTCCCGCATCGCGTTGAGGACCTTCCAGTGCTGGACCAGCAACTCGATGCCTTCCCTGGCGGCCAGCGCCGTGGCGACCTGCGGAGTCCAATCGCCGAGGTCCTGCAGACGGCCGTCGATACGCAGTTCGATCAGTCGCCCGCCGACGTCAATGACATGATTGTTTGGAAACGCAACAACGGTTTGCGAAGAATGTGCCATAGCGGAGACCCTGTATTATGATCCACGAGGCGCTGACGGAGCGCGCTGGCCAGCGGTCAGGGGACGTGCAAGCGGCCTCATTTCGCCGCCGACGTGCGCTTTATCTATCGGTTCAGCCGGCGGGAACTTAAGTCATGACCGGCCCGTCGATAGGCCCGGTTTGCCGGGAAATCCCCGCGGCGAAAACCCAGTCTGGAAACGTGGTAAACGCTATGGGCAAACGCATCGAGGTGGATTGCTCGCCGGGCATCAAGGAGATATTCGTCACGGCCGTGCGCAACTATACGGACGTCGCCTTTCCGCCGGGTGGGGCGGACTGCGCCTTGGTGGCGCGTGAATCCCTGCTGGATACATTGAGCGACTTTGAGCGCGAATATCAGCAAAGCGGCGCCAACCGCAGCGGCTACAACAAGCGCCTACGCGCTATGGTCAAGGAAGGTCTGCGTCTGCACTACCGTTTGGCCGCCGCGGAGTGCGGCTACAACTGCGATCACGAGTTGGCGTTGCTGCTGGAAGTCGCCGAAGGCGTAGCGCACTCGGATTCCGAGTTGGAGGCGGCGCGCGCGGCCGATCGTGCCGCCGGCGCCATACCGGCCACGTCACGCTAAACGGCACTTCTTCCACCTTTTCCACGCACACACAAGGTCAAGCATGAAACCCCAATTCAGCAGCTACTCCGGCGCCCGCGAACGCCAGCTCGTCCGTTGCGCCGACAACGCACTGTTTCCGCCCAAACGGCGCCAGGTACTGCAGGTGGAGGTGAACGACGCGCAGCGCAAAGACGCTGCAGAGGCGGTCAACTTCCAAGGCGAATTCCGGGCACTGGTCCAACGCGCCATCGAGCTGTCGCCGCAGGAGGAAAGCGAGGTCATTCTCAAGTTGAAGGAGGATCTCGATCGCGCCTACGAACAATGTTGCGGCCTGCCGGGCGACAACAGCGAGACCAAAGCCGCGTTGAGGAAGCTGCTGGATATCGTCATGCGGGCGGTGTGGCGCGGTGCCGCGGACGACCCGGCGGCACAGACCAACCTGCGCGAGGAAGAGGTCGCCCGGGCCACCCACTTCGAGTTGCTCGAACATCCGCTGGTCGCAGATCTGATACGTCCGGATTCGCCCATCGAACCGGACGAATTGGCGGCTACGCTTTTAAGCGAATCGGAAGCCGCCGTGGCGGCTGCGTTGACGATTTTCGACGAAGATCAGCTCGCCCTGCTCTCTCGAACCGCTGAAGAACTGCTGCAATCGCTGCCCGCCTCGGCCATTCCGCCAAGCGCGCCTGACCGCCTAACGCAGTTGCGAGAAGCGCTGGAGTTGCGGCACCGGTGAGTTTCGGCTAACGTGCCGATTCCCTCGAGCTGCATCGTCGCGACATCGCGTCACAGGGCCACTCCCGCTTGTTATAACGACCAATAACACTATGACCGAGCCGCTGCCTCGTACCCACTCGCACCGTCGCATCGGAGATCAATCTTTCGGCGCGGAACGCCGGTCGCGGCTGGACCGGCGTGCAACGCACGCAGGCGCGGGCCAGCTACGCTATCCCGGTTGGCCTGAACAGATGGTGCAGTTCCTTACGCGCTATCTGTTCGTCACCCTGGGTGTGTTGTTCTTCAATTTTACCAGCGACATCGCTCCGGCCCGCATGTCGCATCTCCAACTGAACACCGCGTTCGCGCTCTACGCAATCGTCAACACAGTCCTGTTCTGGCACGCGAGCCGGGTGCACGTGTCGTTGCGACGCTACCGCCTCGCCATGTGGGTCGACATCGTCATCACCTCCATTGCCGTGCTCAACGATCCCTACGCGATACCGCCATCGTTGCTGGTCGTCATCATGGTGGTTCTGGGCAACGGCATGCGCTATGGCCTGCGGTTGTTCCGTGAGGCGCTGGTCGGCTGCTTCGCAGCGGCCATGCTGGTGTTGACGCTGCGCTACGTCCAGGGCGGTGCCAGCATGTCGCCCGGCATGGTTTTCATGAATCTGTTTGGCGGCATCATCCTGCTGTACGCCTACATCCTCATGGGGCGCATCGAACAGTCGCGTGCGCAACTCGAGGAACGCAGCCGAATCGACGCATTGACCGGCCTGATGAACCGCCGCGGGCTGCTGGAAACAGCGGATCATCTGTTCGCGCAGGTGCAGGCACAGGCGGGCCGCCTGGTTGTCCTATTTGCCGACCTCGATAAATTCAAGGCGATCAACGATACCTACGGCCACGCCGCGGGCGACGACGTGTTGAAACGGTTCGCGCGCATTCTCAGCGACACCCTGCGCCGGGAAGACGTGGCTGCGCGCATGGGAGGCGACGAATTCGTAATGATCCTTGCAGACACGGACGTCGACCAGGCCGAGGCGGTGGCACAACGCATCCAGCGTCATGTCGCCGAGTGTGGCCGCGAGCACCGCCTGGAATTCAGCGTCACCATCGGACTGGGTGAAGCGCCGGTCCATGGCGATTGTCTGTCCACGGTGTTGGCGCGGGTGGATCGCGCCTTGTATCGCGCGAAGGCCAGCGCGTGCGGCGGCGGCATCAT
>JBAYTM010000005.1:0-17243 GCA_041675685.1 Thiohalobacteraceae bacterium | reverse complement strand
CTCGGCGCCTTTCTCGACATCGTCCACCAGGACCCAGTGTTGTCGCAGACCAAGCTGATCGCCGAGCCCTGGGACCTCGGCGAGGGCGGCTACCAGATCGGCAACTTTCCGGTCGGCTGGGCGGAATGGAACGGCAAGTACCGCGACGCCGTCCGGCAGTATTGGAAGGGCGAGGGCGGCGTGATCGGCGAACTCGGCTATCGCCTGACCGGTTCCAGCGACCTTTACGCCCACAACGGCCGACGGCCCTACGCCAGCATCAATTTCATCACGGCGCACGACGGCTTCACGCTGCGCGACCTGGTCAGTTACAACGACAAACACAACGAGGCGAACCTCGAGGAAAACCGCGACGGCAGTAACGACAACCACAGCTGGAACTGCGGGGCCGAAGGCGAAACCGACGACCCCGAGATCCTGGCGCTGCGCGCGCGGCAGCAGCGCAATCTGCTGGCGACCCTGCTGCTTTCCCAGGGCGTGCCGATGCTGCTGGCCGGCGACGAGCTGGGCCATACGCAAAAGGGCAACAACAACGTCTATTGCCAGGACAACGAACTCAGCTGGATCGACTGGTCGACGCTGGAAGACGCGCGACCGCTGTTGACCTTCGTGCGCAGCCTGATCCAGCTGCGCAAGAACCATCCGGTATTCCGCCGCCGCAAATATTTCCTCGGTCGCCGGATCCATGGCGCCGGCAATGAAGACATCCTTTGGCTCAATCCGCGCGGCGAGGAAATGAGCGATCAGGAATGGTCGGATTCGTTCGCGCGGTGCCTCGGCGTGCTGCTGCGCGGCGAGGCCTTGAACGACACGGACCGGAATGGCCTTCCCGTGAGCGACGAAAATTTCCTGCTGCTGTTGAACGCGCACTACGAGGACATCGACTTCACCCTGCCGGCGCGTGCGGCGGACCGGACGCCCTGGCACATCGTCATCAACACCAACGACCTGGAGCACGGCGTGATCGACGGCACCGGGGTCGAATGGCGACAGGCGAACTTTCCACTGTCCGCGCGCTCGTTGGTGCTGCTGATCGAGCCGAGAAACGCGGAATGAAGCGGCGCCATCGCATGCCGTTCGGCGCGGAACTGGTCAATACCGGGGGCGTCCGTTTCCGCCTCTGGGCCCCCGACGCGAAAGGCGTCGAACTCTGCTTGCGTGGCGACGACGCCGAACACTACCTGCCGATGGCGACGCAGGAGGGCGGCTGGTTCGAGCTCACTGCGCCGGGCGCGAATGCACGGAGTTGCTATCGCTTCCGTATCGACGGCGGGCAGCATGTTCCCGATCCGGCGGCGCGCCGCAACCCCGACGACGTCCAGGGTCCCAGCGAGGTGACCGATCCCGAGGCGTTCGACTGGCGCGATGGCGACTGGCGTGGCCGGCCCTGGGAAGAGGCCGTCATCTACGAATTGCACGTCGGCAGCTTCTCGCCCGCGGGCGACTTCGCCGGTGTCGCCGAACGACTCGATCATCTGGCCGCCGTGGGCGTCACCGCCGTCGAACTGATGCCGCTCGCCGATTTTCCCGGCGCGCGCAACTGGGGCTATGACGGCGTGCTGCCGTTCGCGCCGGACAGCCGTTACGGCAGCCCGGACGACCTCAAGCGCCTGATCCAGGCGGCGCACCTGCGTGGGTTGATGGTGTTTCTCGACGTCGTCTACAACCACTTCGGGCCCGAAGGCAATTACCTGCATCTCTATGCCAAACGCTTTTTCACCGAGCGTCACCACACGCCCTGGGGCGCGGCGTTGAACTTCGATGGTCCGGACAGCCGCACGGTGCGCGATTTCTTCATCCACAACGCGCTCTACTGGCTCGAGGAGTTCCATTTCGACGGCCTGCGCTTCGACGCCGTCCACGCCATCATCGACGATTCGCGACCGGACCTGCTGGAGGAACTCGCCGCCGCCGTGCAGGCAGGGCCCGGGCGCGAACGCGCCATCCACCTGGTGTTGGAGGACGACGACAACCGCGCCCACTATCTGCGTACCGGTCCGGAGGGCGCCGGCGGTTTCAGTGCGCAATGGAACGACGACATACATCACGCACTGCACGTGCTGGCGACCGGCGAGGCCGACGGCTATTACGCGGATTACGCCGGGCGACCTCTCTGGTATCTCGGGCGTTGCCTCAGCGAGGGTTTTGCCTACCAGGGCGAGGCGTCGCCTTACCGCGACGGCCGGCCGCGCGGCGAGCCGAGCGCGCAGTTGCCGACGACCGCCTTCGTCGCCTTTCAGCAGAATCACGATCAGATCGGTAACCGCGCCTTCGGCGAACGATTGACCAGCCTGGCGGCGCCGCGGGTGGTGCGGGCGACGACCGCCATTCTGTTGCTGGCGCCGGCGCCGCCGCTGCTGTTCATGGGCGAGGAGTTCGGCGCCCCGCAGCCCTTTCTGTTCTTCTGCGATTTCGGCGCGGAGCTGGCGGCCGCCGTGACCGAGGGTCGCCGCCGCGAGTTCGACCGCTTCGCACGCTTCGCCGGCGCCGAGGCGCGCGAGGCCATTCCCGATCCCAACGCGCCCGAGACCTTCGAGCGTTCACGCCTCGATTGGGCGCTGCTGGCGCAGCCACAGCATCAGGACTGGCTGGCCTTCTATCGCGATCTGCTGCATCTCCGCCAACGCGAGATCGTGCCGCGCCTGTCGCGCGGCCCCGCCGAGAGCTATTTCCGGTTGCATGGCGAAGGCGGGCTGGAAGTCGGCTGGCATCTGCGAGACGCGGCGCGCCTGTTGCTGTTGGCGAATCTCGCGGACCGGCCCCTGACCGGGCTGACGCATCCCGCCGGACAGCCGCTCTATGTCCCGGACCCGCAGGTTGCCGCTGCGCTGACGCAGGGCGAATTGCCGCCCTGGACGACGACCTGGTGGCTCGACCCCGGGCCTGCGGAACACTGAAATGGCCGCATCGGAGTCGCTGGACCGTCTTTGCGAGAGTTACGGGATCGCCACCGAATACCGTGACATTCACGGCGCGCGGCACGAGGTCACGCCGGATACCAAACGCGCGCTGCTGACGGCCATGGGCGTCGCCTGCAGCACGGACGCGGAATTGCAGCAGGCCTGGGAGGAGCGCGCGGCGCGGCACTGGCAACGCTGGCTCCCGCCGGTGTCGGTGCAGCGCGAAGGTCGCGGGCCGCAGATCGTGCTCAGCCTGCCCGAGCATCAGGCGTCCGCTACGCTGCACTGGACGCTGACGCTGGAAAGCGGCGCGCAGCACAGCGGCGAACTGCACCCTGAGACGCTGACCGCCGTCGATCGCGTCCTGCTCGGCGGCGTCGCCTACCGGCGTTATGCGTTCGCCTTGCCTGCGACGCTGGCCGGTGCGCTGCCGCTCGGCTATCACCGTTTCGAACTCCGTGCGGACGACGTGCGCGCCGAGCAGTCGCTGATCATCGTGCCCGAGCGTTGTTATCAGCCCGAGGCGATCCTTGGCGAGCGCCGGGTCTGGGGTTTCGCGGTGCAGCTCTATGCCCTGCGCACGCAGCGCCAGTGGGGCATCGGCGACTTCAGCGACCTGACGCAGCTGGTCGAGCGCGCCGCGGAGTTCGGCGCGGACGTGGTCGGCGTCAGCCCGCTGCACGCGCTGTTCCCGGCCAATCCCTTGCACGCGAGCCCCTATAGCCCGTCGAGCCGGCTGTTTCTGAATCTGCTGTTGTTGGATCTCGAGGCGATCGAGGAGTTCGCCGCCTGCGCCGCGACGCAGGCGGCCTCGAACGACGCGGCCTTCCAGGCGCACTTGCGCGGCCTCCGCAGTGAAGAGCGTATTCAGTATGCGCAGGTGGCCGAACTCAAGCTCGACCTGTTGGAACGACTATATGAGTGCTTCCGCGAACGACACCTGGCGAATGACGACGCACGCGCGCAGGCGTTTCGCGCCTTCTGCGCGGAACGCGGTCCCACGTTGCGGAACCAGGCGCGCTTTGACGCACTGCAGGAGCATTTCCGGGACCAGGGCCGACTTGGCGGTTGGCCCGGCTGGCCCGCGGCCTTCCAGGACCCGGCCGCACCGGCGGTCGCCGCGTTCGCCGAACAGGCGGCCGTGCGGGTGGAGTTCTTCGCCTGGCTGTACTGGCAGGCCGAGTTGCAGCTGGCCACGGCCGGCCGTACCGCATTGGAACGCCGCCTCGGCATAGGCCTTTATCTGGACGTCGCGCTCAGCAGCGATCACGGTGGCGCGGAGGTCTGGGCGAATCCCGCGCTCTATGCACTGGACGCCGAGATCGGCTCGCCGCCGGATGACTTCAACCTCAGGGGGCAGAACTGGGGCCTGCCGCCCATGCGTCCGGACAAACTATTCGAGAGCGGCTACGCCTGCTTCATCGGTCTGTTGCGCGAGAACATGCGCCACGCGGGCGCCATCCGGTTGGATCACGTCATGGCGCTGCAACGGCTGTTCTGGATCCCGGCGGGTCGGACGCCGGAGGCGGGCAGCTACGTCGCCTACCCGCTCGAGGATCTGCTCGGCATTCTCGCGCTCGAGAGCCAGCGCAATGCCTGCCTGGTGGTCGGAGAGGATCTCGGTACCGTCCCGGAGGGCCTGTCCGAACGCCTCGCCGCGGCCGGCGTGCTGTCCTATCGGGTGTTCTATTTCGAGAAGGACGACGCGGGCGCCTTCGTACCGCCCGCGGCCTATCCAAGCCAGGCGCTGGTCACGGTCAGCACCCACGATCTGCCGACCCTGACCGGGTTCTGGCAGGGCGCGGATCTTGAATTGCGCGGCCGCTTGTCGCTGTTCCCGGCCGAGGAGATCCGTCAGACCCAGATCCTGCAGCGAGCGGAGGACCGCACGCGGCTGCTGATGGCCCTGGAACAGCAGGCGCTGTTGCCGGAAGGCTTGTCGCCGGTATCCGCCACCGGCGCCGAACTGAACGCGGAGCTGATTCGCGCCGTGCATCTGTTCCTCGCGCGCACGCCCGCCAAACTCCTGCTGGTGCGTCTCGAAGATCTGCTGGAACAACTTCAGCAGATCAATCTGCCGGGCACCACCGGGCAATATCCCAACTGGCAGTACAAGCTGCCGCTCGCGCTCGAGGACTGGGTCCAGGACAGCCGCGTATGCGCCGTCGCCGAGGCGCTGCATGCCGAGCGGGTCGGCGCCGTGACGGCCGCGCCCGAGGCTGCCCCGATCGCGCTGCAGCGCCCGCTGCGGATCCCGCGTGCGACTTACCGTTTGCAATTCCACGGCGATTTCCGTTTCGAGCAGGCGACCGCTCTGGTTGCCTATTTCGCGCGTCTGGGTATCAGCCATTGTTACGCATCGCCCTTTCTCAAGGCGCGGCCGGGCAGCCTGCACGGTTACGACGTCGTCGATCATTCGGCGTTGAATCCGGAGATCGGCACGCCCGAAGACTTCGACCGCTTCGCCGACGCGCTGCGCGCCGCGGACATGGGCCTGATCATCGACACCGTGCCGAATCACATGGCGGTGATGGGCAGCGACAACGCCTGGTGGTTGGATGTCCTGGAGAACGGGCCGGTGTCGATCTACGCGGCGTACTTCGACATCGACTGGGACACCCGGCACGCGGCGGCCGGCCACAAGCTGTTGCTGCCGGTACTCGGCGACCACTACGGGCGCGTGCTCGACAGCGGCGATCTGCGACTCGCGTTCGAAGCGGAGACGGGCGCATTCAGCATCCTCTATTTCGAACACCGGTTCCCGATCGATCCGCGCGAATATCCGCGCATCCTCGGCCATCGCCTGGAGCTGCTGGGCACCCGGCTCAGTGCCGAAGATCCGCAGCTGCTGGCGTTTCAGGCGCTGGTCACCGCCTTCGGCCACCTGCCCGCGCGCGACGAGCCGCGTCCGGAACGGGTCGCCGAACGCCAGCGCGACAAAGAGGTGTACAAGAGCCAATTGGCGCGACTACAGGGGGACAACCCGATCATCGCCGCCTTCATCGCCGCCAATGTCGCCGAAATCAATGGCGACGAGGGCGCCGGCCACGGGGTCGACCGGCTGCACGCGTTGATTGCGGCGCAGAGCTACCGGCTGGCGTACTGGCGCGTCGCCTCGGACGAAATCAATTACCGGCGTTTTTTCGACATCAACGATCTGGCCGCGTTGCGCATGGAGAACAACGCCGTGTTCGAGGCCGCGCACCGGTTGATCTTCGAATTGTTGGCCGCCGGCAAGGTCGACGGTCTGCGCATCGACCATCCCGATGGCCTCTACGACCCGGTCGGCTATTTCACGCGTCTGCAACAGCGCTTCGGCGCCGGCGAGGCCGACTCACCCCTGGCGCTCTATGTCGTCGTCGAGAAGATCCTCGCCGACCACGAGAACCTGCCGGAGCATTGGCCGGTGCATGGCACCACCGGCTACGAGTTCGGCAATCTGGTCAACGGCCTGTTCGTCGCCGCGGACAGCGCCGACAAGCTGCAGCGCACCTACCGCAGTTTTACCGACGTACGGGCCGACTTCGAGGAGATCGTCTATCGCGCCAAGATCGGCATTATGCGGGGTGCGCTCGCCAGCGAACTCAATGTGCTCGCCAACCAGGCCAGCCGCATCGCACAGGCGGACCGCTATACCTGCGATTACACACTCAACAATCTGCGCCGTGCGCTGACCGAGGTGGTCGCCTGTTTTCCCGTGTACCGCAGCTACGTCACCGAGGAAGGCGCTTCGCCGCACGACTTGCGTTATATCGACTGGGCGGTTTCCAAGGCGAAAAAGCGCAGTTGGGACGCCGATGTCAGTGTCTTCGACTTTCTGCACGATCTGCTGAGTGCGCGCGTCGCGGACGACAAGTTGCCGGACTACCGCGCCTCGGTGGTCGCCTTTGCCCGCAAGTTTCAGCAGTATTCCGCGCCGGTCATGGCCAAAGGGCTGGAGGACACCAGCTTCTACATCTACAACCGCTTGGTCTCGCTCAACGAAGTGGGTGGCGATCCGCAGCGCTACGGAACCTCCGTGGAGGCGTTTCATCGCGCCAACGAGGCCCGCTGCAAGTACTGGCCGCACGCCATGCTGGGCACCTCGACGCACGACAGCAAACGCAGCGAGGACGTGCGTACCCGTATCGACCTGCTATCGGAAATGCCCGACGCCTGGCGGCGGGTGTTGTCGCGCTGGCACCGCTTCAACCGCAGCAGGACCCGCCATCTCGAACAGCGCGAGCTGCCGAGCCGCAACGACCAGTACCTGTTCTATCAGACCCTGATCGGCGTCTGGCCCTTCGCAGAGCAGGATGACGATGGAGCAACGCTGGCAGCGCTCTGCGATCGGGTCGATGCCTATATGCTCAAGGCGATACGCGAGGCCAAGGTCGAAACCTCCTGGATCAATCCGAACCCGGAATACGAAGAGGCCGTCAGCCAGTTCGTGCGCGGCGTGCTGGCGCCGCGCAACAGCAAATTTCTCGCCGATCTGCGCGGATTCCATCGGCCGATCGCCTGGTTCGGCGCGCTCAACAGTCTGTCGCAGCTGGTGCTGAAGTTTTGCGCGCCCGGTGTGCCCGACACCTATCAGGGCACCGAGCTATGGGACTTCAGTCTGGTCGATCCGGACAACCGTCGACCGGTCGACTACCAGCGTCGCCAAGCCGTGCTGGACGAGCTGATCGGGATGGATGCGCTCGAGGACTCGGCCTTCGATGAGCGTCTGCGTGGACTCCTGGAAAATCTGCAGGATGGCCGCATCAAGCTTTATCTGTTGTGGAAGATACTGAGCCTACGGCGCGATGCCGAAGCGCTGTTCAGGGACGGTGATTATCTGCCCTTGTCCTGCGTCGGCACCCAGGCGGAGCACCTCTGCGCCTTTGCGCGCCGCCAGGGCGAGTCGCTGGTGGCAGTCGTCGTGCCACGACTCTGCTTTCGCCTTCTGCAAGGGAATATCGCCTTGCCGGTCGGTCGCGCGGTCTGGACGGACAGCTTCGTGGAATTGCCGCTCTCTACGTCGAACTGGGTGAATCTCCTCACCCGCGGCTCGGTCGCGGCGACGCCGGGCGATACCGGCGTGCGCATCCCGGCCGCCGATCTGTTCGCCACGATGCCGTTCGCACTGCTGGTCCCGAGCGACGCCGGCCGGTAGTTGCGGACGCGAGCCTCGGTTACACTGCTGCCCAACTTGGCAGCGAGGTCAGCTTGTGCACAGCATCCGCGAATGGTTTAGCCGGCATCTCAGCAATCCGCAAGTGGTGGCGCTGGCGCTGGTACTGGTCGCCGGGTTCGCGCTGGTGCTGGTCCTTGGCGACATGCTGGCGCCGGTCTTGGCCAGCGTCGTTATCGCCTATCTGCTGGAAGGTGTCGTGCGTCGGCTGGAGTTACGCGGCGTGCGTCGTACGCTGGCCGTGACCCTCGTGTTCCTGGTGTTCATCGCCGTCCTGCTGTTCGTGCTGCTCGGGCTGCTGCCACGCCTCTCGCATCAGCTGACTCAATTCGTGCAACAGCTTCCGGAGATGATCGCGCGTGGCCACCAGGCCCTGTTGCTGTTGCCGGAGAAATATCCGAATTTCGTCACCGAGGGACAGATCGCCCAGATGATCACCGCGGTGCGCACCGAGGTCGGCGCGCTCGGGCAGCGCGCGCTGTCGCTGTCGGTCGCCTCGCTGGTCGGGCTGGTGGTGCTCCTGGTCTACCTGATCCTGGTGCCGATGCTGGTGTTCTTTTTTCTCAAGGACAAGCGGCGCATTCTTGGTTGGATCAGCGGCTTCCTGCCGCGCGAGCGTGCCTTGGCGACCACGGTATGGAGCGACGTCGATCGACAGATCGGCAACTACGTCCGTGGCAAGGTCTGGGAGATCTTCATCGTCGGCGCCGTGACCTACGCGACCTTCAGCCTCATGGGGCTGCAGTACACTGTGCTGCTGGCGACGCTGGTGGGCCTCTCGGTGATCATCCCTTACATCGGCGCCACGCTGGCGACCGTGCCGGTGGCCCTGATCGCCTATTTCCAGTTCGGCTGGGGCGCGGAGTTCGCCTGGGTCCTCGTCGCCTATCTGATCATTCAGGCGCTCGATGGCAACGTGCTGGTTCCGGTGTTGTTCTCCGAGGTCGTGGATCTCCACCCTGTCGCCATCATCGTCGCCGTGCTACTGTTCGGCGGCATCTGGGGCTTCTGGGGCGTGTTCTTCGCCATCCCGCTCGCAACCCTGGTGCAGGCCGTGCTCAAGGCCTGGCCGCGTTCGTTGGAGCATGAAAGGGAGCCGGAATCGGCGTAAAAACCTTTAACCGCCAAGGACACGAAGGCGCGCAAAGGAACCCACTACGGCGTCAAAAACCACTGTCTCTTGTTGACCGCAGAACTCAGCGACGTCATCCCGGCGTAGGCCGGGATCCATGTATAAGCGCACTGCATTCCGATGACCCGCTATATGCGGTCTGCCACCACGAAGGCGGTGGATCCGAGTTGATGGCAAGGTAGCTGCCTAAAAACGGTTGTCCTTCGCGCGCCTTCGTGTCCTTGGCGGTTAAAGTTTTCGATCCGTATCGGAGCCGCCTCACGGCCCTGTACGGTTGGATCTTCCTGTCCGTATCAAAGCACGCCGTGCTGCAACGCATGGTACGCCAGGATGTAAGTCGCCGCGTTCCAGGACTGTCCGGCCATGCCGCTCGGTTCGCCGGTCTTACCGTGCAGCCATTCGTTGAACTGCCAGTCATTGAGGCGATTCGCTGCGGCGAGGGCCTCCAACGCCCGTTCGGCCCGTTGCCGCTCGCCCGTCATGCTCAGAACGACCACCCAGAAGCCGCCGACGAATGGCCAGATGCCGCCGTTGTGGTACTGGTGCGGCAGGTTCTGCCGGTGACGGCTCATGTAGCCCCGCCACAGCGGGTCCTGCGTGTGAATCGGATCGAGCAGCGCCACGACAGGGTAGGGCAGATCGATCTTCGCCTGCTCCAGCGCATGCAGCACGCGCGCAGTCGCCGCATCGTCGGCGAGGCCGAACAGCAGCGCGAGGAGGTTGCCGAAGACATCGCCTTCGTCGCCCCAGCGCGAGAGGTTGACGAAGCTCAGATAGAGCGCGCTCTGCGCAGCGCGCGTGCGCGGGTAATGCGTAAGCAACCGCAGCCGTTTCAGCTCCGGCAAGGGGCCGGAGAACGGATGGAAGAGTTGATTGAAGTGCAGTCGCGTCGGTTCGGCGTGCGCCAATCCGTACAGCGTCTTGACGCGGTACCAGAGCGCATTGGTATAGAGCACGAAACCGGAGCGCGGCATGATGTCGGCCCAGTCGCTCGCCTCGTTCTGCTGCAGCAGGCCGAACTGCGGGTGTTCCTGGCCGTGCAGCCAGGACAGCGCCTTGTCGATGTTGAGCCGCAGCCTCGACGTCAGGGCCGGATCGGCCGTATACCGGCTCAGGTGCTCGACTGCGACGAGCCACCAGAGCGTGGCGTCGATGCAGCCCACATACCAGAAGTCCGCATCGCCCGTGGCGGGATCGACGAACTTGGGTATCTGCCCATTGTCGGCCTGGTGGTTCGCGAGCGTGAGCAGGCCATCGCGCGCACCTTGAATCAGCGTGGGATCGCCGCTGTGCACCATACCCAGCGCGCAGATCGACGCGTCACGGCCAAAGATGCCTGTATAACTGCGCCGCTCGGCGAGCGACGAGACACCGGCCGCCATGACGCCGTTCGGCGTCAGATTGCGCCGCAGCAACTCTACGGATTTCTGGTAGGCCGTCTGAACGAGTGTGGAGGTTGGGTGCATGGAGACATTAAACCGACTTTAACCGCGAAGGCGCGCGAAGGAAAACCATAAGCGGGCAACTTCGACTAATCCACTTGAGCGTGATTCCAATCACACGTTCGATTAAGCCGCGGCGTGGAGGTTTTAAATCTTAGCGCCGGCGTTCTGAGAATTGACAGTATTCCACACTCAGTGCCAATACCGTGCTCCTGTGCATCCCCGCATTGGCGTGCCACAGTGGTGTTACATTGAATACGCGTTTCCTTCGCGCGCCTTCGCGTCCTTCGCGGTAAAAGTTGTTCTTTTTTGCAGGCTATAGATTATTCGAAGCAAAATCCGCCAGCCGCGAACGCTCGCCCTGACGCAGGATGATGTGGCCGCTGTGCTCCCAGTGCTTGAAGCGGTCGACGACGTAGGTCAGGCCGGAACTCGTCTCGGTCAGGTAGGGCGTGTCGATCTGCGCGATGTTGCCGAGACAGATCACTTTGGTGCCGGGGCCGGCGCGGGTGATCAGGGTCTTCATCTGTTTCGAGGTCAGGTTCTGGGCCTCGTCGAGGATCAGATATTTGTTGAGGAAAGTGCGGCCGCGCATGAAGTTCAGCGAGCGGATGCGGATGCGGCTGGCGAGCAGGTCGTTGGTCGCGGCGCGTCCCCAATCGCCGCCCTGGTCGGACTTCGTCAGCACCTCGAGGTTGTCCATCAAGGCGCCCATCCAGGGCGTCATCTTTTCCTCTTCGGTGCCGGGCAGGAAACCGATGTCTTCGCCGACCGGGATGGTCACGCGGGTCATGATGATCTCGCTGTAGCGCTTGTCGTCGAGCACCGGCGCGAGACGGGCGGCGAGCGTCAGCAGCGTCTTGCCGGTGCCCGCCTGGCCGACCAGGCTGACGAAGTCGATGTCCGGGTCCATGAGCAGATTCAGCGCAAAATTCTGGTCGACGTTGCGCGCGTTGATGCCCCAGACGGCGTGACTGGTTTTGCGGTAGTCGTGCGCCACTTCCAGCACCGCGCTGTCGCCGTCGCGACCGCGGACCATGGCCTCCATCTGACGACTGCCGCCGAGCGACAGACATTGGTTGGGATGCCAGCCGTCCACCAGCGGTCCGTGCACGCGGTAGAAACTGCGCCCCGCCTCCTGCCAGGACTCCATATCGGCGCCGTGCGTCTCCCAGAAGTCCTCGCCCAGTTCGGATCTGCCCGAATACAGGAGATTGACGTCTTCGAGCACCTGGTCGTTGAAGTAATCCTCTGCGTGGATGCCCAGCACCGCTGCTTTGATGCGCAGGTTGATGTCCTTCGACACCAGAGTGACAGAGACCTCCGGACGTTCCGCCTTCAGCGCCAGCGCGGTGCTGAGGATGCTGTTGTCCTTCTTGCTGCCGGGCATGCCGGACGGCAGTTCGGCCGCCAGCGTATGCGTCTGGATGTAGAGCGCGCCGGCCGCCTGACCGTTGAGAGGGGTCGAGCCGTTGTTCAGCGGCAGGCCGGCCTCGATGTCCTTATGTGTGGCGCGGCAGGTCAGCTCGTCGAGGAAGCGATTCACTTGGCGCACGTTGCGCGCGACTTCGGTCATCCCGACCTTGGCGTTGTCGAGTTCCTCGAGTACCGCCATGGGCAGGAACACGTCGTGCTCCTTGAAACGGAACAACGCGGTCGGATCGTGCATCAGCACGTTGGTGTCCAACACGAACAGACGCTTGCCGGTGAATTCTTTCCTGCTCAAAGTGACCTCTGCCTCAATAGGCGGGTAGCGGGGGGAGATAAATTTAACCGCGAAGGACGCGAAGGCGCGCAAAGGAAAAGCTTGATGAATGTAAACGCGTGATCAACATTTGCGGAGACGTTCAGGAGCGGGCCTTGCAGTTGATTGAAGCCGTCATTGCGAGCGAAGCGAAGCAATCTCCGGACCGTGGAACCAACCATTCGGAGATTGCTTCGTCGTCCCGCCCATAGAGTTCCTTGAGGCTTCGTTATGAGTGTCTGACCCTTCAGGTCAAGGCGTCCTCGGAATGACAAATTAATCGGCGATTCCTCGTCTTTCGACACTGTCCAGATTTTTCCTTCGCGCGCCTTTGCGTCCTTCGCGGTTAAAGTTCGTTTTGCGCAGTCAGGCCTTGCCCAGCGCTTTCACCGCTGCCAGCACTTCATCGACGTGGCCGGGGACTTTGACTTTGCGCCATTCCGCACGCAGCACGCCGGCGGCGTCGATCAGGAAGGTGCTGCGTTCTATGCCCATGACCTTTTTGCCGTACAGGTTCTTCTCCTTGATGACGTCGAACAGGCGGCAGACCTTTTCGTCCGTATCCGACAGCAGCTCGAAGGGGAATTCCTGTTTGGCCTTGAACTTTTCGTGCGCGGCGAGGCTGTCGCGCGAGATGCCGAAGATCAGCGCGTTCTGGCGTTTGAACTTGGTGTGCCGGTCGCGGAAGTCCTGCCCTTCCAGGGTGCAGCCGGGGGTGCTGTCCTTGGGATAAAAGTAGAGGACCAGCAGCGAGCCCTTGTGGTCGGCGAGACGGAAGCTGCCACCGCCGGTGGCGGCAAGGCGGAAATCCGGGACTTTCTTGCCGAGGCTGACGCTGCTCATCGCCGTTCCGTTGCGGTCAGCCTTTGATCGGTTCGATGATGGCGTCGAGGTTGAGCTGATCGCAGAAGTCCATGAACTCGTCGCGCAGGGTCGCGATATGCAGCTTGCCCGGGATGTCGACGCGCATGTGCACCGAGAACATCGCCGTACCCGTATGCGGCGCCGCATAACTGGTGGTGGTGAGGTCCTGGATGTTGATCTCGCGGGTGGAGAAGAAATTCGCCAGGTTATGAACAATGCCGGGGTTGTCGAGCGCGACCACGTCCACGGCGTAGGGCAGCAGGTTGCGACCGCTCTCGCGGTAGGCGGTGCGCCGGCTCGTGATGGTCATGGCCATGCGTTCGGCCAGTGCGGGCAGCTGGTCCTCCAGCTTGGCGACCGCGTTCCAGTTGCCGGTGACCAGCAGAATCACGGCGAAATCCCCGCCCAGTACCGTCATCCGGCTGTCCGCGATGTTGCAACCGTTGTCCAGGACGCAGCGGGACAGTTCGTTGACCAGGCCCGGCCGATCCAGTCCGACCGCGGAGACTACGAGGAAATTCTGTTTGGGTGTGCTCATGGCGGCTCGGGAAAACGGGTGGCGAATGGCTGACCGGCGGGGTTCGATGCGCGCCAGTGTAGCACCTTTTTTTGTGGCGGAATGCGCGTCGGCGCGGGCTCGATCACGCGGACGGACTGTCCAGGTCGACCGCCCGCAACCGCTCCGCGGCCTCCTCGGGACTGGTCGTACTGACGAACAACCCGGAACCGAGTTCGAAGCCGGTCGGGATGCTGGTGCGCGGACAGATCTCGAGATGCCAGTGATAACTGGCGTCGCAATCGGCGAACTCTTCCCCACGCGGCTTGGAGTGCAGGAAGAAATTGTATTGCGCACCGCCGATCACGGCATCCAGTCGCGCCATGGTGCGACGCAGGACGCGCGCCAGATCGGCGCGATGCGCTTCGGTAATGGCGAGGAAGTTGGCCTGGTGCACCAGCGGCAGGACGTGCACTTCCCATTCGTAGCGGCTGGCAAAGGGTTTGATAGCGATGAAATGCTCGCCGCGCTCGACGACGTATTGGCCGACATTGATGCGCCGGCGGATCTGGCCGGAGTTGCGGTCGTAGATGGTCGCCTCGAAGGTCAACGCCTCGTCGATCAACGAGCAGAAGATGCACTGATGGTGTTTCTGGTAGTGCGTGCGGCTCTGGGTGACCTCGTTGTAGACATTCTCCGGCACGACCGGCATGGCAATGATCTGGCTGTGGGTGTGGGCAATGCTGGCGCCTGCGGCCGGACCGAAATTTTTGAACACCAGTACATAGCGGATACGCGGATCGTTGGCGTAGAGCTGCGTCATGCGCTCCTGATAGGCGCCGAACAGCAAGACCAGATGTTCTTCGCTCATCTCGTGCAGGGCGATGCCGTGCTGACGATGGTCGATGATGACCTCGTGGCGGCCATAACCCTCGATGGCGTGCTGGAGTCCGAATACCAAACTGCCGGTGGCGCGGTCGTCGCCGAGCACCGGATAGAGATTTTCCACGATGCGCGCCTGCCAGTTCGCATCGTCCGGATAGGCGGCGATGGTCGGCGGCGTCATGTGTTCGTTGCCGGTACAGAACGGGCAGGTATCGACGTGCCGGCGGGTGTCGCGCGGCGCCGGGTCTTCCGCCTTGCGCGGGCGCATCGAACGCGCCGTCGCCACCAGCACCGATTCACTGGGCACGATGGGGTTGATGCGGATTTCGCGGATGGACTTGGATTCTTCTTGCGACATGTGCGGGCTTCCGGGGTCGAGGCGGGTGAATGCTACTTAAATCAGGGCCGAGGTTCTAGGTGCTAGGGCCGAGGGGAAGGGGGAAGGCCTTCCCTCGGTCCTAGCACCTAGAACCTGGCACCTGCCTTACTGTAATATGGCCGGGTTTTTCCAGCCCCCGGAGAGGTTGCATGTTCCACGGCAGTATGGTCGCGCTGGTGACTCCGATGCGGGACGACGGCGCGATCGACGACGAGAGTCTGGCGAAACTGATCGAGTTTCATATCGGACAGGGCACGGACGCGATCGTCGCCGTGGGCACCACGGGCGAATCGGCCACGCTGGACGAGCACGAACATTGCGAGCTGATTCGGCGCACGGTGGAGCTGACCGCCGGCCGGATACCGGTCATCGCCGGCACCGGCGCGAACTCCACCACCGAGGCGATCCGGCTGACCCACTGTGCCCTCAAGGCCGGCGCCGACGCCTGCCTGCTCGTCACGCCGTATTACAACAAGCCCACGCAGGAAGGCCTGTACCTGCACTACAAGGCCGTTGCCGAGGCAGTGCCCATCCCGCAGATTCTGTACAATGTGCCCGGCCGGACCGCCTGCGACATGCTGCCCGGGACGGTCGAGCGCTTATCGACCATTTCCAATATCGTCGGCCTGAAAGAGGCGACCGGAGACCTCGGCCGCGCGCAAGAGATCCTCGACCGCTGCGGCACGCGTCTGGACCTGTACAGCGGTGACGACGCGACCGCCTGCGAATTCCTGCTGCTCGGCGGCAAGGGTGTGATTTCGGTGACCGCGAACGTGGCGCCGGCGGCGATGCATCGGCTGTGCGTCGCCGCGCAGGCGGGCGACCGCGCGCGCGCCGAGGCAATCGACGCGCCGTTGCACGGATTGCACCGGGACCTGTTCGTCGAGGCAAACCCGATCCCGGTGAAATGGGCGCTGCATCAGATGGGGCTGATTCCGCCCGGTATACGTTTGCCGCTCACGCCCTTGTCGCCGCAGTACCGGGACAGCGTCCGCGCCGCGCTGGCGCAGGCCGGCGTGCTCTGAACCACTGAATGAATCAATCGAACCTTCGGGATACCCAATGAAGAACATTGCTTTGCACGTTCGCTTCCTGCTGCTGGCCGTCCTGGTCGCCGGCCTCAGCGCCTGTGGTACCTGGCAGAAGGTGACCGGCAAGAAGGCCGACTACAAAGAAAGTCGCTCGGAGGCGCCGTTGGAGATTCCCCCGGACCTCAGCAGCGCCGGCATCGAGGACGCGCTCGTCGTTCCGGGCGGCACCTCGACGACCTATTCGCAGTACGCCTCCGGCGAGCAGCGCCGCCAAGCCACGCCCGGTAGCAGCGGTGTGCTGGTGCAGCCGGACAACATGCACATCGAACGCACCGGCGACAAACAGTGGCTGGTGGTGCAGGCTCCGGCCCAGGAGATCTGGCCCAAGGTCCGCGACTTCTGGCTGCAGAACGGTTTTCTCCTGACCATGGACGATCCCAGGGTAGGTATCCTGGAGACCGACTGGGCCGAAAACCGCGCCGACATCCCGCAGGATTTCATTCGCCGCACCATCGGCCGGGCGCTGGATTTCCTCTATGCGGCGGCGACCCGCGACCGTTTCCGCGTGCGCCTCGAGCGCGCCGCGAGCGGCACGACCGAGGTATTCATCGCCCACCGCGGTATGGAAGAGGTGCTGCAGGGCGGCAACGACTCCAGTGAGGGCACCATCTGGAAGCCACGGCCCACCGACCCCGAACTCGAAGCGGAAATGCTCAAGCGCCTGATGGTGTACCTGGGCGGCGACGAGGAGCGGGCGGCGGCGCAAGTCGCGCAGCCGGCTCCGGAGCAGCGTGCGCCCGGCGCGCGGATGACGGTCGCCGGCGACGGCACCGCCACCCTCGTCGTCGAAGAAGGCTTTTCGCGCGCCTGGCGCGAAGTCGGCCTCGCGCTGGATCGCGTCGGTTTCACGGTGGAGGACCGCGATCGCAGCGGCGGCCTCTACTACGTGCGCTACAACGACCCGTTCAAAGAGGACAAGAAGCGCGGCCTGCTGTCCAAGCTGAAATTCTGGGGTGACGACGACCCCGAAGCGGCCGAGCAGTACCGCATTGCATTGAGCGCAACCGACGGCGGCCAGACGCATGTGACGGTCCTGAATGCCGAAGGTCAGCGCGACAATTCATCGACCGCCAAACGCATCCTGACACTGGTGCAGGAACAGATGAAATAGAAGCAGGTGCTAGGTTCTAGGGCCGAGGTGCTAGTGAAAGACCT
>JBAYTM010000004.1:0-17556 GCA_041675685.1 Thiohalobacteraceae bacterium | reverse complement strand
GCGCCGAACCTTTCGGTCGGAGTGGGCGTCAACGTTCAATATATCGAAGCGACGCTCACGCAGGCGGTAAACCAGGCGTTATTGTGCCAAGCTGGCGGTGGCGGCGCGGCCTGCGCCGCACTGCCCGATGCTATTGCAGAGATCGAGGGCGACGATTGGAGCTTCGGCTACAACTTCGGCCTGATGTATGACGTGGCACCGGGCACGCGCATCGGCTTTGCGTATCGTTCCAAGATAAAGCAGGAACTCGAGGGCGACGCGAGCTTCGCCAACGCCCACGGTTCCTTTACAGGCGTCGGACTTCTCGTCCCGACCAGCGTCACGGCCGACGTCACCCTGCCCGAATCCGCCTCGCTAAGCTTGTACCACGACATCAACGACCGCTGGGCGATTCTCGCGGACGCGACCTGGACGCGTTGGAGCCGGTTTCAGGAATTGCGCGTCGAGTTCGCCTCGGCGCAAGAGGACAGCATGACGGAGGAAGATTGGGACAACAGTATGCGCTATGCGCTCGGGGTGAATTACCGGCACAACAGCGCCTGGCTGCTGCGCGCGGGCGTCGCCTTCGATGAAGAGCCGATCCCCAACGCCGAGCGCCGCACACCGCGCATCCCCGGCAACGACCGCACCTGGGTGGCGATCGGCGCGAACTACCGCTATTCGGATGCGCTCTCGTTCGACCTGGGCTACGCCCACTTGTTCGTCGACGATACCGCCATCGATCACACCGACGAGAACGGCTTCACGCTGACCGGCGAGTACGAGAACACGGTGAATATCCTGAGCGCCCAGGTCAACTGGACGTTTTAGAAGCCAACCGCAAAAAAAACGCCCGGCATTGCCGGGCGGTTTTTTGAAGAGGTCCCAACGCCCTTCAGCCTTCGTGCCGATCCGGGATCGGCCGTAAGACCCGGGCGCCGAGTGTGAGAGCGCGAGGACTCAGGCCTTCTTGATCAGGAAGTGGTACTTGCCGCCCTCTTCCTTCGATTCCATCAAGGTGTTGCCGGTCTGCTTGGCGAAGGCTTCGAAGTCCTTCACGGAACCCGGATCGGTCGCAATGATGTGCAGCACCTTGCCGCTGGTTAGACCACCGAGGGCCTTCTTGGCGCGCAGGATGGGCAGCGGGCAGTTCAGGCCGGATGCATCCAGCTCCTCGTCGAAATTAGCCATGTTGTGAGACTCCTCTGAGATAAGACGTACTAAGTTGAAAGTCGGAGACGGTAAAGTCGCGAAAGCTTGAATTAAACGATGCACTTATATGCCAAGCATCCTGCAAACGCAACCCTTGAACCGTCGCCATGCTTCGCCTGAACGCGTTTGGCGGACTGTTGAAAAACGCGCTGAGGGGCCCGCTAGACGGCGAACCTGTCCGGCGCTGGCGCCGCCACCGGAAGACCCTGACGCAGCCAATCCATAATCCCACCGCGGAGATTGATGTACCGGCCGCTGCCGCCACGCGCGGCCAGAAATGCACAGGCCTGGGCCGAACGCGCGCCGGTACGGCAGTAGATGACCATTGGCCGTGCGTCCTGCGCCCAGTCGTCGACCTTCAGCGGCACCAGATGCAGCGGCACCACTTCGGCATCCTGAATGATCCCTTGTGCAACTTCCTGCGGCGTACGCACGTCCAGCAAGCGGACGCTCTCCGGCGCCTCGGCGAGTATCTTCGCCAGCTCGCGGCTCTCCATTTCCGAAACACCCAACATGACAAACCTCTGCTCGACCAGCCATCTCAGACGAACATCGGATTGTACTAATATATGTTTGTCACCGCCATCCTGGGAGCAATCCCCGCCGTCCGCGAGGGCTTGCCCGCTGGCCCGGGAACCGAGGCCCGGGTATCGTAGTCTCAGTGTCGCCGCAATCATCCACGAGTCTCCGAATGTCGCTGTATGCGCGCCTGTTGTTGCTGGTACTTTGCGTCAGCCTGGTTCCCCCTGCGTGGGCGCTGGATCTTCCCAGCATCGGCGATCCTTCCGAGCGTCTGATCACGCCGGATCAAGAGCGTCAGCTCGGCGAAGCCTTCATGCGCCGCCTGCGCCAGCAGGTCCCCTTCGTCGAAGACCCGGAGCTGAACGCCTATCTGGAAGCCCTGGGCAACCGTCTGGTCGCCAACAGCGACGATCCCAGCCAGCGTTTCACCTTCTTCATTGTCAAAGACGACGCCATCAATGCTTTTGCCGCGCCCGGCGGTTTTATCGGCACCCATAGCGCACTGATACTGTCGGCGCGCAGCGAGAGCGAGCTCGCCGGTGTGCTGGCGCACGAAATCGCACACGTGACACAAAAGCATTTGGTGCGGGCCTACGACTCCGCCAGCCGCATGGGATTGCCAATGGCGGCGGCGCTGCTCGCCGCCATCTTGATCGGCACGCAGGACAGCGAGGCAGGCCAGGCAGCGATCATGTCGGTCCAGGCCGGATCGATCCAACAGCAGATAAATTTCACCCGCGCCAATGAAAAGGAGGCGGACCGCATCGGCATGCAGACACTGATGCGCTCCGAGTTCGACCCCAAAGGCATGCCGGGCTTCTTCGAGCGCCTGCAACAGGCGGCACGCTATTACGGCGAAGGCGTGCCACCGTTTCTTCGCACGCACCCGGTGACCACCGACCGGATCGCGGACTCGCTGGCGCGCGCCGAACAGGAGCGCCCGCGCCGGGTGACGGAAAGCATGAATTTTCATCTCGCGCAGGCCAAATTGCGGGTGCTGACCGCAAAGGACGCCAACACGGCGATCAAGTATTTCAACCAGACGGACACCGACCCGCCGCTCCCGACGGCGGCACGCGAGTACGGTCATGCCCTGGCGCTCTCGGAGAGCGGCAGACACCAGACCGCGCTGGATATCCTGAATCGCCTTGCCAAGGCCGACCCCGATCGCTTGGCCTACCCGCTGGCCATGGCGCAGACCGAGTTGTCGGCGGGGCGCCCCCAGGACGCGCAGGCACGGTACCGGAAGATGCTGGACCTGTATCCGGCCAACCCGGTTCTGGTACGGGGATATGCAAACGCGCTCCTGGACGACAAACAGTTCGCGCAGGCCCGCGATCTCCTGGAAGACGCGCGTCGGCGCCAGACACGGCCGGAGCCAACGACCTATCTGCTGCTGGCCAAGGCGTCCACGGGCATGGGCCGCGATGCCGACGCTCACGAAGCCATGGCCGAATACTATTTTCTCAACGGCCAGACCCGCGCCGCCGTCGAACAACTGACCTTGGCCAGCAGAATCTCGGGGCAGGATTTCTACCAGAGCTCGCGCATCGAGGCGCGGCTGCGCGAACTCCAGGCGCTCGCCCTCGAAGAGGACAAGAATTCCCGCTGACGGATATGCCGTCAGGGAATGAAATTCGACGGCAGATCGTCTAATGCTGAAATCCGCACAGTTTTCGGAGACGGCATCGCCCCATCGGGCGGCGTATATCGTGAAATGCTAATACTTCATTCTTCTTTACCGCGCCGCCAAACCGTTTTGACTCCGTCTTCGAGCACAGCTATATTCCCGCTCATGCTACGGTGTTCCAGCAATTTCACCCCAGCGGCGTTGACCTTTGCAGACGCCGCGCCATTCGAAGTCATTACCAAAACAACCAACCATCCATCCATTGAGGAGGCAACGATGCGGCAATCCCTGAGCATCTTATCAACCGCCACTTCCGTGGTAGCTCTGTTGGGGAGCCTGATGCTGGCACCCGCGACTGTAGCCGCTGCCGAAGAAGCGAAAGCACCGTCCGTCGTTGAGCAAGGCAAGCAGCTCGCCTTCAACAACAAGAAGGGCAACTGCTTGGCTTGCCATCAGATCGAAGGTGGGGACCTTCCCGGCAACGTCGGCCCGCCGCTCGTCGCCATGCAGGCCCGCTTCCCGGACAAAGCGCAATTGCGTGCCCAGATTTGGGATTCCACCAAGATGAATCCCAGCAGCATCATGCCTCCGTTCGGGCGCCACAAAGTGCTCTCGGAAGCCGAGATCGACAAAGTGGTCGAGTTCATTTACACCCTATAGCCGTTGCCACTGGCAAAGTTAGGAGACGCAGCAGTGACTAACATGAAACGTAGAACCCTTCTGAAAGGTACCCTCGCCGCCAGCGCCGTGGGCATGGCCATCGGCGCGGGCTTGTTGACGCCGCGCGCTGTGCTCGCCGCTTGGCCCAAGGACGCATTCGAGGCGAAGAGCGTCGATGCCGTAGTCAACGGCCTGTTCGGCTCCTCGGAGCTGGAGGGCAACGACAAAATCAAGATCAAGGTGCCGGATATCGCCGAAAATGGTGCCGTGGTTCCGGTCTCGGTCGAGGTCGAGATGGATGGCGTCGAGGCAATCAGTATCGTCGCCGAGAAGAACGCGACGCCGCTGACCTCCTCGTACAACCTCGGCCCAAACACCGAACCCTTTGTCGCAACCCGCATCAAGCTGGGCCAGACCTCGAGCGTAATCGCGGTCGTCAAGGCCGGCGGCAAGCTCTACAGCACCGGTAAAGAGGTCAAGGTCACGATCGGCGGTTGCGGCGGCTGATCGGCCGTACGACGCGATCGCGGATTCTCAAAAGATTAGGCAAGAGGAAGCAGCACAATGGCTAACACGATCAAAGTTCGCGCCAAGCTCGCGGGTGATGTGACCACAGTGAAGGCGCTGGTGAGTCATCCGATGGACACCGGCTTGGTCAAAGACAAGAAAACCGGGAAAGTCATTCCCGCGCATTTCATCCAGGAAGTGACCTGCGAGCACAACGGCAATGTCGTTCTGACGGCGCTGTGGGGCGTAGCGATTTCCAAGAACCCGTATCTTTCCTTCCAATTCAAAGGCGCAAAAGTGGGGGATAAGCTGGCCTTACGCTGGGTGGACAACAAGGGCGAGAGCGATTCCGGGGAAACGGTGATCGACTAAAAAGCCGATCGCGCCGCAAGGCGCGATTGGGTCATCTACTGAAGGAGACCACATCAATGAGAAAACTCCTGAGCATCGTCGCGGCCCTCAGCGTCGCAATCACCCTGCCGTACACGGCCGATGCCAGCCCGGAACAGGATCTGAAGGATTTCCGCGCGTACTTCAAGAAGCGTTTCCCTCAGGTGGAATTCAACGAGTTCGGCAACGGTGTCTACGCCATCGACGCGGCATCCCGCGCGCAATGGGAGGCGATCGAGGATTTCCCGCCTTACGAGGTCGCGATCGAAAACGGCAAGACCCTGTTCGAGAAACCGTTCAAGAACGGCAAGACCTACGCGAGCTGTTTCCCGAACGGTGGTATCGGAATCCGCCAGAACTATCCGAAGTTCGATACGGCCAAGGGCGAAGTCGTTACGCTGGAATCCGCGGTCAACGACTGCCGCAAGGCCAATGGTGAGGAACCCTTGAAGACCAAGGGCGGAGATATCGCCGACCTGGTCTCCTACATGGCCTACACGTCGCGCGGCAAGAAGATGAACATCGTCATCCCGAACGATCCGCGGGCGTTGGCGGCCTATGAACGCGGCAAGGCGCATTTCTATGCCAAGCGCGGTCAGCTCAATATGGCCTGCGCCGATTGTCATGTGACCAACGCCGGTAATTACGTCCGCGCCGACCTGTTGAGCCCGGCCCTGGGCCATGTCACGCACTTCCCGGTCTATCGGTCCAACTCGGGCAGCATGGTCAATCTCCAGGACCGCTACGCCGGCTGTAACAAGCAGGTGCGCGCCAAGGATTACCCGCTGCAGGGGGAGGAATACCGGGCACTGGAATATTTCCACTCCTACATGAGCAACGGTATCGAGGTGAACGGCCCCGGCTCACGCAAGTAACTCTTTGCGGCTTGGAAAAACCCGGTTTGGGAAACCAAACCGGGTTTTTCTTTAAGGGGTCGTTTTCTCCGCAGGCGCGGGTCGGAATAATCTCCGTAATCCGGGCGTCTATTGGCTTCCGCGCCGGACGCGCGACGATCCCGCGATGATCGTCCGCCCACGAATCGCCTATCCTGTATTCAACCCGTACCCGCATGCATTCCTGATTCGGAGACTTTAGAAATGACGATTTCCCGCCGCGAATTTCTCCAGATGCTGGCCGTCGCCAGCGCCGCCGGCATCAATCTCGGCTGCGACTCGGGTCCGGACACCACGACGGGCTCAGCCAGCGTCAAGCCCAACAAGGCGCCGAGCGATCTTTACGAAGTACCGGCGTTCGGCAACGTGTCACTGCTGCACTACACCGACTGCCACGCCCAGTTGCTGCCGATCTATTTCCGCGAGCCAAACATCAATATCGGTGTCGGTCCCATGGCCGGCCGCGCCCCGCATCTGGTCGGTGAGGCGTTGCTGAAGACGTACGGTATTGCCCCCGGCAGCCCGGAGGCGCACGCCTTCACCTACCTCGATTTCGTTGAAGCTTCGCGCCGCTACGGCAAGGTCGGCGGCTTCGCGCACCTTTCTTCACTGGTCAAGCGGGTTCGCGCACAACGGCCGGGCGCATTGCTACTGGACGGCGGCGACACCTGGCAGGGCTCGGCGACGTCGCTCTGGACCGATGCGCAGGACATGGTCGATGCGCAATTGCTGCTCGGCGTGGACGTGATGACCGCGCACTGGGAGATGACCTATGGCGCCGACCGTGTTCTCGAGATCATCGAAAAGGACTTCAAGGACCGGATCGAGTTCGTGGCCCAGAACGTCGTCGATACCGAATGGGGCGAGGAGGTCTTCAAGCCTTACGTGATCCGCGAGATCAACGGTGTACCGACGGCTATCATCGGCCAAGCCTTCCCTTACACGCCGATCGCCAATCCGCGCCACATGGTCGCGGAGTGGAGCTTCGGCATCCGCGACGAGCGCATGCAGGAGATGGTCGATCAGGCACGCGGCGAGGGCGCGCAGGTAGTGGTCGTGTTGTCGCATAACGGCATGGACGTCGACCTGAAGATGGCCAGCCGCGTCACCGGGATCGACGCCATCATGGGCGGCCACACCCACGACGCCATTCCGACCCCCTCGATCATCGAGAATGCCAACGGCAAGACGCTGGTCACCAATGCAGGGTCCAACGGCAAGTTCCTCGCCGTGCTGGATCTGGACGTCAAGAACGGCAAGGTCAGCGACTATCGGTACCGGCTGTTGCCGGTATTCTCCAACCTGCTGCCGGCCGACGCGGACATGACCAACCACATCGAAAAGGTACGCGCGCCCTTCGCGGACAAGCTCAACGAGAAGCTCGCGATCACCGACGATCTACTGTATCGCCGTGGCAACTTCAACGGCACCTTCGATCAACTCATCTGCGATGGCCTGATGGAAGTCACCGGCGCGCAGATCGCCTTTTCGCCCGGCTTCCGTTGGGGCGTCAGCGTGCTGCCAGGCGAGGCCATCACCATGGATCAGCTGATGACGCAGACCGCAATCACCTATCCGAACGTCACCCTCAACAGCATGACCGGCACGCGGATCAAGGAGATACTCGAGGACGTTGCCGACAACCTGTTCAACCCCGACCCCTATTATCAGCAGGGCGGGGACATGGTGCGCGTCGGCGGATTGAAGTACAGCATCGACCCGGCCGCGGACATCGGTCAGCGCATCAGCGACATGCGGTTCGGCGACGAACCGCTCGATGCCGACAAGGAGTATCTGGTGGCCGGTTGGGCCAGCGTGCAGGAGACGCCGGCCGGCGATACCGGCCGGCCGATCTGGGACGTGGCCGCCGAATATCTGCGCGACCAGAAGACCGTTCAGGTCACCGAGCTGAACGAGCCGAAGGTCAAGGGTATGGAAGGCAATCCAGGGTATGCGCCGCTCTGATCTGAGGGCGTAGAACCGACCCGCACCAGACAACCTTTTCCAAGCCCCGCACCGCGGGGCTTTTTTTGGACAAAAAAATACCAGCCGGGGAAGGCTGGCATCGACGGGTTGGTGGGCCGTGAAGGACTTGAACCTTCGACCAATGGATTAAAAGTCCACTGCTCTACCGACTGAGCTAACGGCCCGTATCGCGAAAGCCGCACATGATACCGCAGCTCCCGCGACGGGCAAAGCGTGGATCAGACCGCCTCGAGGCGACGCATGCCTTTCGGCAACAGCCGGAAGTCCACCAACGCGGCCACCAGGGCGCTGCCGAGGCTGGCCTCGCCTTCATACACCATGCGGTAGTACTGCACCTTCATGGTCAAGGCGCTGCCGAGGACGATGCCGCCCAGCGCGATGAATGAGCCGATCGCCAGCGTCGAAACGCCGGTGATGCCCTGACCGATGGTGCAGCCCATGGCCAGGACGCCACCGAAGCCCATCAGCGCCGCCCCGAAGAAGTGGTTGAGGAAATCGCGGAACGAGGCGAACCACTCGAACCGGAAGCTGCGGCTGAGCAGCGCCCAGAGGAACGAGCCGACCACGACGCCGAACAGCGCCATGGCACCGAAGGTGAGGTAAGCCGGATTGAAGCCTTCCGACGCATAGCCGAGGGTCTGGCCCATCGGATTGATGAAGGTGAAAGACTGCGCGCTCAGCGGCCGCGTATCGGCCGGTTTGCCCTCGGGCGAATCCGCGAGGAAATCCCACTGCTGCGCATAGTCACGCAACGAATACTGCTCGCCGTCCATGCCGATGTTCAGGTTGCTGGTGAGATACCAGGCCCCAAGTACCGCCAGACCGACCACCAGGCCGCCCAGGACGTTATCGAAACGGGAACGGAAATCGGTCGACTTGAACACCAGCACCAGCAGGAACAGCCCGAGCACGCCGCCAATGGCCAGCCGCGCCGTTACGGCGTTCTCCGAACCGGCAATCAGGGTACCGAGGTCCTGGCTCCCTTTGAGCGTGACCGCCAGCGGCCGCAGCCAGTCGTAGAACAGCAGCGTGAACAGCGTCTGGTCGCTGTTGGGGAAGGGGTTGACCATGAAATAGGCGATCACGGCGATCACCAGCACCACCATCACGGCCTTCAGGTTGCCGCCCCCGACGCGGATCAGGACCTTGTTGCCGCAACCGCTGGCGAGCGTCATGCCGATGCCGAACAGGATGCCGCCGAACAGATTCTCCGCCCACACCAGTTGTCCGGCGCGATACGGCGGAAACGCCTGATTTGGGTCCACCAGCCCGAAGTATTCCAGCCCGATGACGCCCAGGAGGGCGATGGCGATCGCGAATCCCCAGGAGCGCAGTCGCCCGGTGTCGCCCATGTTGACCCAGTCGGATACCGCGCCCATGGTGCAGAAATTGGTCTTGTTCACCACCGCGCCGAGCACAACGGCAAGCGCGAAGGTCCCCCACAGCATATAGGCTTGGGCGGAAGTGAAGCTCTCGAATACCATCCCGTGATCCTCCGGACAGAACTACATAGTGGACGGCGCGGCGCGCCGTCGGTGTTCAACGAATGATTTCCCGCCGGACGCGCCGCTACTGATAACGTGTAGCGTCGGGTACCCCGGCAGCGGCAAAGCCCGCCGCGCGCAACCGGCATGAATCGCAGCGCCCGCAGGCGCGCCCGAGTGCATCGGCCGCGTAGCACGAAACCGTGAGCGAATAATCCACGCCGAGCGCGACTCCCTGGCGGATAATATCGGCCTTGCTCATGTCGATCAGAGGGGCGTTGATGTGAAACCCAGCGCCTTCGACGCCCGCACGTGTGGCTAGATTGGCTAGACGCTCGAAGGCGTCGATATATTCCGGGCGACAGTCCGGATATCCCGAGTAATCCACCGCGTTTACGCCGATGAACAGCTCGACCGCGCCGAGCACTTCCGCCCATCCGAGCGCCAACGACAGAAATACGGTATTGCGCGCAGGGACATAGGTGACCGGGATACCGGGGCTGGGCGCCTCGGGGACGGCGATCGCCGTATCGGTCAGCGCGGAACCGCCGATCTGCGTCAGATCCAACGCGATGACCTTGTGCTCCGTTGCCCCCAGCGCGGACGCCACGCCCCGCGCCGCGGCCAGCTCCGCCGCGTGCCGCTGCCCGTAATCCAGACTCAGCGCGTAGCAGTCGAAGCCTTGCGCGCGCGCCAGCGCAAGCACCGTGGCGGAATCCAACCCGCCGGAAAGCAATACGACCGCCTTGGACTGCATGATGTACGCCTCCCGGCGTCGCCTGCGCCGAGCACCGGCAAACGGCCGCTTATCCTACCTGGGTGGCAGGGGAACCGCCGTATCCGAGGGGCAAAGGGCGTTGCCGCAACAACGCGCCCCTGCGCTACTTCGAGCCCCGCGTCCCTCGTTCATCGCCGGGAACGACTATTTCCCCGCTACGTCGCCCCACAGGTATTTGTGCAACTGAATCTGAAAACGCACCGGCAAGCGGTCGGCCAGTATCCAGTCGGCCAATTCGCGCGGCGGCAGCTGGCCCTGAACAGGCGAAAACAGCACCTCGCAGATCTCCGGCAATTCGAACTTCGCGAGCTGCTCTTTGGCCCAGTCGTAGTCACTGCGATCGCACAGCACGAACTTGATTTGATCGCGCGGATTCAGATGTTCGAGATTGCAGTAGCGGTTGCGCTCCACTTCGCCGGAGCCCGGTGTCTTGAGGTCCATCACCTTGACGACGCGGGGATCGACCTTGGCCAAATCGAGCGCGCCGCTGGTCTCGAGCGAAACTTCATAGCCGGCGTCGCAGAGCTGCGACAACAGCGGCAGACAGGCCTTCTGGGCGAGCGGTTCACCGCCGGTGACGGTCACGTGCCGTACCCCGAATCCGGCCGTACGCGCGAGGATATCGTCGAGCGACATCCATTCGCCGCCCTGGAAGGCATAGGCCGTATCGCAATAACCGCAACGCAGCGGACAGCCCGTCAGGCGGATGAACGCCGTCGGCCAACCGACGCTGCGCGACTCGCCTTGCAGCGATACGAAGACTTCCGTGATGCGCAGACGCAGAGCCTCGCTCTGCGAGGCCAGGGCATCGGATTCCAGGGCCGTTTGATTCATTGCCGCAGTTTACTACAGCGGCTTCGGCCCTTGCAGAAACCCAATGGAGCGCGGCGGCCCCCACCGCGGCCGTTTTGCGGAATCTACGGGATTTGCCGACTCCGGCGCCGCCGAACTCGCAACCTAGCGCCCTTCCCGGGTCATGCGCTGCAGGCGCTCGTTCGCGAGTCGCGCCGCCGTGCTTTCGGGATAACGCTGCGCGACCGCATCGAGCTGTTCGCGGGCCTCGCGCCAGTTGCCCATCTCATAATGGATGAAACCCATCTTGAGGAGCGCATCCGGCACTTTGGCGCTGTTCGGATAAAGACTGGGTACTTGGGCGAACTCTTCCAGGGCCGGCGCATATTGACGTGTCACGTATCGGGACTCGGCCAGCCAGTACTGCGCATTGTCGGCATAGCGGCCATTCGGATAGCTGCTCAGGAACTGATGGTAGGCCTGCGCCGCGTCGTCATAGCGCCCCTCGCGCAACAGATTGAGCGCCTGTTCGTAGGCGGCCTGTTCGTCCGGCGAGGCAACCGCGGCCTGTTGCACCGGCGACGGGGCCGCGGCGGCCGGCGCGGCCGGTGTGGCCGCCCCCGGAGGCAGCAGCAGATCCTCCGCGTTGCTGGGCTCCGCCCCGACGGTTGGCGGCACGGTCGGTGCCTGACCGCCCAGGCGGCGATCGATATCCAGGTACATATCGCGCTGGCTCTGTTGCAGCTGCTCCAGCCGATGTCCCTGCACTTCGATCTCGCCACGCAACTGGCGCACCTCGCGTTGCAGCTGCTGCAGTTGCGTGAGCATATCGATCAGCCCCTGGCTCTGCATCAGCGCCTCGATACGTTCGACACGGTATTCGAGGCTGCCCTCGCGGGCGGCGCCCGCCGCCGCGGAATAGACCGCGGCGGCCAGCAGCACCCCGAGTCGGACCGGATTGCGGGCGCTCATCTCACTGCCCCGGGTAGATCAGCTCGACGCGACGGTTCTGCGCCCAGGCGGATTCATCGTGGCCTTCGACCGCCGGCTTCTCTTCACCGTAGCTCACCGTGCTCAATTGCTGCGAACCGACGCCCTGCAACTCCAGGATCTGACGCACCGATTGCGCACGCCGCTCGCCCAGTCCGATGTTGTATTCCCGCGAGCCGCGCTCGTCGCCATGGCCTTCGAGGACGATGGTCGCTTGCGGATTGGCGGCCAGGTAGCGTGCATGATTGTTCAGCACGTCGCGGTCGGCAGACCGCACTTCGCTGCTGTCGAACTCGAAATAGATCACGCGTTGCGCCAGCGGACTGTTCGGATCGTCGATCGACATGCCTTCGAAACTGCCGCTGCCGATGCCGATGCCCTGTGTCATTTCATCCTGCGTACCGCCGATGCCGCGGTCTTCGATAGCCGCATCGCCGCCGGTCTTGCTACCCATACTCGAACAACCCGTCGCCAGCGCCACGGCACCGGCCACCATCAGGGATTTCCACGTTGCACGCATAACACGCTCCTCATTGTTCATCGTTAATTTGAAAAAACCTTCCGGGTCCAGCGCAGCGGGCCGCTGTCCCCGTACCAAAAAACCGACCGCACCTAGCGCGGCAGATACGGCGACCAAGCGGGTTCACGCACGTCGCCCTGCTGGAATTTCAGGGTCTGGCCGACCCGGCCATCCACAGACGTGCCCGCCAGCACGCCCCGATTGGCCGCTTGGCTGGCGTACAGCAACATGCGTCCGTTCGGCGCAAAGCTCGGCGACTCGTCGAAACGCCCGTCACTGATGACCTGCAACCGCCGCGTGGCCAACTCGTATACGGCGATCCGATAGCGGCCGCCGGCATCGCGGTGCACCAGGGCGAGGCGCTGGCCGTCCGGAGAAAAATCGGCGCCGGCATTGTAACTGCCCTCGAACGTCAGCCGCTGGGCCTGGCCGCCGCTCGCCGGCACCTGGTATAGCTGCGGCCCACCGGCGCGGTCCGAGGTGAACACCAGACTGCGCCCATCCGGCGACCATACCGGCTCGGTGTCGATGGCCGGGCTCTGGGTGATCCGGGTCAGGCTGTTGTCGCTGAGACGCATGACGTAGATCTCGGGATTGCCGTCACGCGACAAGGTCAGTGCCAGCCGGGTGCCGTCCGGCGACCAGGAGGGTGCACCATTGATGCCGCTGAAGGCCGCCGCCATGGTGCGGTTCCCGGTGCGCATGTCCTGCACGTAAATCTCCGCGCGCCGCTTCTCGAACGATACATAAGCGATACGCTGGGCATCCGGCGACCAGGTCGGCGACATCAGCGGTTGCTTGGAGCGCACGATCGACAGCGGCCCGTAGCCATCGGAATCCGCAACCTGCATCTCGTACAGTTTGCTTTTGCCGCTACCGGTCGCCGTCACATAGGCGATGCGCGTATTGAAGGCGCCACGCTCGCCGGTCAGCGCCTCGTAGATCTGATCGGCGATATGGTGGGCGGCACGGCGCAGCTGGGCGCCGGTGGCGGAGACGTTCATTCCGACGACCTGACGTCCGCGCAGCACATCGAGCAACTGGAAGCGAATGTTGTAGCTGTCCGGGCCGGTGGCCTCGACCTTCCCGATCACCAGATTGTCGACGCCGAGCACCCGCCAGTCACGGTAATTGACCTGCGCCGCATCGGTCGGCTGCGACAACATGTCCTGAGTCGGCAACGGCGCAAAACGACCGCTGCGTTGCAGGTCCGCACCGATGATCGCGCTGACGTCATGCGGCAATGCCTGCGCCGCGCCCCAGCCGAAAGGCACCACGGCTATCGGTACCGCGCCTTCGACGCCCTGGCTGATTTCGATGGTCAATGCCGCTTGTACGGGCAGGGTCGCCAGGCTCGTTGCCACAGCCAGCAAAATGGCGCGTAAAAATTTCATCATAGTTCCATATCCTTAGAATCGATCGTTGTTCACTTGGGCGCGAACCGGAACTGCAGGGTTCGGAAACTTTCGAACAGGCCCGGATCCGGCGGCAACGGTAGCGGCGCGGCGCGATACACTGCCGCCTCCACGGAGCGATCGAAGGCGGCGTCGCCGCTGCCCTGCACGACCTGCACGCTGACCACATCGCCTCCGGGTACAAGTTGCACCCGCACGACACACGAGAGGCCCGACTGACTGGTCGACGGGCGAATCCAATTACGCTCGACCTGTTGCCCGATGATGCCGACGTAGCGGCTGATGATATCCGCATTCCGCGCCGCCTCGAGCGCCGCACGTTCCGCGGCCAGCTGCTGCTGCAGCGCCTCTTCGGCCGCCTTGCGCTGCGCGGCCTCCTCGGCCTTGCGTTTCGCCTCGGCCTCGGCTTTGCGCTTGGCCTCCTCCGCCTTGGCCTTGGCCTCCGCCTCGGCCTTGCGTTTCGCTTCGGCCTCCAGTTTACGTTTCGCTTCCGCCTCGGCCAAACGCTTTTCTTCCGCCTGCTTTTGCTTCTTCTGCTCTTCCAGGCGCTTGGCCTCGGCCGCCTGTTTCTGCTGCTCGATCTTGCGCTTCGCCTCTTGCTCCTGGAGGCGCTTCTCTTCCTGTACCTGCTTCTGTTTCAACTCTTCCAGGCGGCGCTGCTCCTTCGCATGCGCGGCTTCCGCCTGCCTGGTCTTCTCTTCGAGTTCGCGCAGACGCTCCGCGGCCTCCGCCTCCTGTTGCTGCTTGCGTCGCTCGGCCTCCTGGATACGCTCCAGTTCGGCGCTGACCTTCGACTCGTCGATGACGATGGCCTGGACCGGTTCCGGCTTGGCACCGCCGGCCGGCGTCGGCTTGGCCGTCCAATCCAGACTGAACATCAGCATGCCGACCAGCGCAAGGTGCGCGAGGACGGCGTAGACGAACGCGCGGGGATGCTCCTTGACGACCTGCCACATAATCTCAACGACCAGCCGGGGGCTGACTGTCCTCGGTTATCAATCCGACGCTCGGCGCGCCTGCCTGTTGCAACAGCACCATGGCGCGCACCACCGTGCCGTAGTCCACATTGCGATCGCCGCGCACCAGCACCGGGGTATTGGGCTTGTTGCGCAGCACGGCCGCGACCCGCTGCACGATGGTTTCCTCGTCCACGGGCGCCTTGGCGTCGCCGCCGACGTTCAGGAAGTATTGACCCTGCGCGTCCACACCCAGCTCCAAGGGCTCGCCCTGATCCGGCGGCAGCGGCTCGGCCGAGGCCTGCGGCAGCTCGACCTGTACACCCTGTTGCAGCAACGGCGCGGTGACCATGAAGATCACCAGCATCACCAGCATCACATCGATGTAGGGGACGACGTTGATCTCGGCCATCGGCCGCTTGCGCACACGCTGTCTGGCCATGATTCAGAACCTCCCGGCCGACGCAGGCGAACCGTTCATTCAGCCGTGCACCTGGCGCATCAGGATGGAGGAGAACTCTTCCAGGAAATTATCGTAGCGGTTGATCAACCGTTCGACGTCGTTGGAATAGCGGTTGTAGGCGACCACGGCCGGGATCGCCGCGAACAGACCCATGGCGGTCGCGACCAGGGCCTCCGCGATGCCCGGCGCGACCATCGCCAGTGTCGCCTGCTGCACGTTACCGAGCGCGCGGAACGAATTCATGATGCCCCACACGGTGCCGAACAGGCCGACATAGGGGCTGGTCGACCCGACCGTCGCCAGAAACGATAGATTCATCTCCAACCGGTCGGTCTCGCGCGAAAGCGCCACGCGCATGCTGCGCTGCACCCCGTCGATCAGGGCCTGCGGGTCGTTGCCCGACTGTTTGCGGAGCCGGGCGAATTCCTTGAAGCCGGCCTCGAAGATATCCGCCATACCGCGCGTCTCGCCGGGCGCATCGGACACCTCCTTGTACAACAACCCCAGATCACCGCCCGACCAGAAGCGCTTCTCGAAGCTGTCCGCGTCGCGCTGCGCGTCGCCGAGCGCCCGCCATTTGTGGAAGATCATGGTCCAGGACACCACCGATATGATCACCAGCAGCAGCATGACGACCTGCACTACCGCGCTCGCGCCGGTGATCAGGTGCAGGATGGACATGTCAGTCGACATCGACGAGTTCCTCGATAAGCCTGTCCGGCAAGGGCCGGGGTCGGAAATTGACAGCGTCCAGACAGGCGATCCGGATGCGGCCGGCACAGAGTGCCTGATCTTCGCGATATACCGTCTGCGCGAACTGCAGACTGACGCGGCGCCGCTCGACGACCTGCGCCGTCACGCCGAGCGCATCGTTGAACCGGGCCGGACGCAGGTAGCGCAGGTCCACTTCGGTCACAGCGAACAGAATCCCCTGCTCGCGCACCAGTCCGTCCTGCTCGAACCCCAGATCGCGCAGCCATTCGGTGCGGGCGCGCTCCATGAATTTGAGGTAGTTGGCGTAGTAGACCACGCCGCCGGCGTCGGTATCCTCGTAGTACACGCGCACCGGCCAACGGAATTCTCGCACCCGCGCTCCTCTCTCTACTGTGTCCGGACGCACAGCCCCACGGCGCGGCCCGCACAATCAGCGGCATAGCTTACCGGCGCGCGTACAACCTATCCAGTAAAGACAGGAACTCGCGGTGGTCGATTCGTCCATCGCGATTCAGGTCCGCCGCCGCGAGCCTATGCCCCCATTCCGGGCGCAGACGGAGTTCGGCGTCGTCCAGATAGCCGTCCTGGTCCCCGTCGAGAGACACGAACCAGTGGGTGGGAGTTCCGGCGTTGGGATACAGCGACTCGGCGTTAAGGCCCTGCCAGGGAAACCACAGCATGGCAGGGAGCACTACAGGGAGCACTCGCAACATAAATTTCAGGAAAGGATCCAGCAGGAGGCAGTCGATCCCGAGACCGTCGGGATACCCGGGAAACCCGCACAGAAACCGGTCTCCCGCGGGCGGGACTATATACGCTCAATCCCCGGAGACGTCAAATAACGGCAGGTCTTCGCTGCCGGCAGGCCGCGCCGGCGGCTTCAGGCCGAAATGCAGATAGGCCTTGCGGGTCGCCACGCGCCCCCGCGCGGTACGCATCATGAAGCCCTGCTGGATCAGATAGGGCTCCAGGACGTCCTCGATGGTGCCGCGCTCTTCGCCGACCGCCGCGGCGATGCTGTCGATGCCGACCGGACCGCCGTCGAACTTGTCGATCAGCGCCAGCAGCAGGGTGCGGTCCATCGCGTCGAAGCCCTGGGCGTCGACACTGAGCATGTCCATCGCCTTGCGCGCGATATCCACATCGACACGGCCGCTCGCCTTGACCTGCGCATAGTCGCGCACCCGGCGCAGCAGGCGGTTGGCGATGCGCGGGGTGCCGCGCGCCCGGGAGGCCAGTTCCTGTGCGCCTTCGGGCGTCATGTCCACACCGAGGATGCCCGCGGAGCGGAGCAGGATGCTCGCCAGATCCGCCTGGTTGTAAAACTCCAGGCGCTGGACGATGCCGAAGCGATCGCGCAGGGGCGAGGTCAGCAGGCCGGCGCGGGTGGTGGCGCCAACCAGGGTAAAAGGCGGCAGGTCGAGCTTGATGGAACGCGCCGCAGGACCTTCGCCGATCATGATATCGAGCTGATAGTCCTCCATCGCCGGATAGAGGATTTCCTCCACGACCGGGCTCAGGCGGTGAATCTCATCGACGAATAACACGTCGTGCGGTTCGAGATTGGTCAAGAGCGCGGCCAGATCGCCGGCCTTCTCCAAGACCGGACCGGAGGTGTGGCGCAGGTTGACGTTGAGTTCGTTGGCGATGATGTGCGCCAGCGTG
>JBAYTM010000003.1:0-19869 GCA_041675685.1 Thiohalobacteraceae bacterium | reverse complement strand
TCGCTGAAGAGCCGCGATCACGTACAGGCGGCGGTCGCGCTCGGTGTGCCGCGGCTGCGCATCGTGCGTTCGCACCTGCTGCCGTTGATCAGTGCGCCGCTGATCGTCGAGGCGACGTTCGGCGTCGCCGGCGTCGTCGTGGCCGAGGCCGGTCTGTCGTTTCTCGGGCTCGGCGTACAGCCGCCCGATGCGTCCTGGGGCAGCATGATCCGCGACGGCACCAGATACCTGCTGGTCGCACCGCATATGGTCATAGTCCCGGGCCTGACCATGGTGGCGGTGGTGTTGGCCGTGAACCTGCTCGGCGATCGGTTGCGCGATCGTCTCGACGTGCGTGGTATAGCCGCCTCGTGAATGTCTCGCACCGCATCTTCCGGAATCCCTGAGTCATGTCTCTAGGCCACGTCATGGTGGACATCCCCGGCACCGCGCTCAGCGCGGACGATCGCCGGCGGCTTCGGCACCCGCAGGTCGGCGGGGTGATCCTGTTCTCGCGCAATTACGAATCGCCGCAGCAGATGGCGACGCTGATCGCCGAGATGCATGCATTGCGCGAACCGCGTCTGCTGGTTGCGGTCGATCAGGAAGGCGGACGGGTACAGCGCTTTCGCGATGGATTCACCCGCCTGCCTCCGGTCGGTGAACTTGGCCGGCTTCATGATCGAGATCCGCACCGCGCGCAGGCGTTGGCGACCCAGACCGGCTGGCTGATGGCATCGGAGCTGCGCGCGATCGGTGTCGACCTGAGTTTCGCGCCGGTACTCGATATCGATCGTGAGCTCTGTCCGGTCATCGGCGATCGCGCCTTTCACCGGGAGCCCGAGGTCGTCGCCCGGCTTGCGCAGGCCTACCAGAAGGGCATGCTGGCGGCCGGCATGCAGGCGGTCGGCAAGCATTTTCCCGGGCACGGCGGTGTCAACGTCGATTCGCATCTGGCATTGCCGACCGATACACGGGCACTGGTGGATCTGCAGATGGACGACATGCTGCCGTTCGCGCGCATGGTGCATCAGGGATTGGCGGGGATCATGGCCGCGCACGTGATCTACAGTGCAGCCGATGCACGGCCAGCGGGCTTCTCGCGATTCTGGCTGCAGGATCAACTGCGTGGCGAACTGGGCTTCCAGGGCGCAATCTTCAGCGACGACCTGAGCATGGCGGCGGCCGACTGCGCCGGCGATTTCCCGAGCCGCGCGCGCGCTGCGCTCACCGCCGGCTGCGATATGGTGCTGGTATGCAACCGTTGTGACGCGGCCGATCAGGTGCTCGAGCAGCTCGGCGACTATTCCGACCCGGCAGGACGCGCACGGCTGGCGCGCCTGCATGGACGCAACGCGGTGGATTGGGCGGCACTGCACGCCACCGACGACTGGCAGCGTGCGGTCGCCGCGGTGAGCGCGTACGACGAAGCGCGATTGCTCGATATGGACATGTGAGGATGCGGCCGCGCATCGGCATTGCCCTGGGCGGCGGCGCTGCGCGCGGATGGGCGCACATTGGTATTCTTCGCTGGCTCCGCGAGCAGGATATTTTGCCCGACGTCATCGCCGGTACGTCGATCGGCGCATTGATCGGCGCCGCCGCGGCGATCGATGGCGTGGACGCACTGGAGGCCTGGGTGCGCAAGCTGACCTGGCAGGACGTGTTGTCCTATCTCGATCTCAGTTTCAGCGGCGGATTCATTCACGGCAAACGCCTGTTCCGCGATCTCGAAGCGCAATTTCCCGACCAGAAGATCGAGGAGATTCCGCGCCCGTTCGGGGCCGTGGCGACCGAACTCTCCACCGGTCAGGAGATCTGGTTCCGCGAAGGATCGATATATCGCGCGCTGCGCGCCTCGGTGGCGCTGCCGGGTCTGTTCACACCGGTACGATATCAGGACCGCTGGTTGGTCGACGGCGGCCTGGTCAACCCGGTGCCGGTCTCGCTGTGCCGGGCACTGGGAGCAGAGCGCGTGATCGCAGTCGATCTCAATGCCGATCTGCTCAGCCGCCGCACCACCGAAATGCACGTGGCCACGCCGTCCCGACTCGACCGCGCATTCAGCCTCATTCAAGAGTTGCCCTGGCTGACTGCGTTCGGCGAGAGCGACGTGGAACAGGTCTCACAGGAAGCGGCCAAGGCCGTGCGCAGCCGCGACAGCGCGCCCTCGCTGGTCGACGTGATTGCGCAAAGCGTTTACATTATGCAGGTGCGCATCACCCGTGCGCGCATGGCGGGCGACCCGCCCGACGTGCTGCTGGCGCCTAAACTCGGTCATATCCGTCTGCTGGAGTTCCATCGCGCCGCCGAGGCGATCGACGCGGGTTATCGTTGTGCAGAGGCGGCGTCCGACCACATTGCAGAGCAGCTTCGCTGACGGACGCCCGGGGCCGATTGGGGGCCGTCCGCACCCGGCTCGAAGCGCCGACTTAGAAGTATTCCGCAACCAAATCGCGTCGCGATCGCGGGTGGCAAAGAACAGGTTGAAGCATGGCCGACAAGCTGCTCATCGTCCTTCTGCATGCAGACCCGGCCAAGGGTTACGAATCGGGCGCGCCGTTTCTTCAGGCGACGGTCGCCGCGGCAATGGAATACGAAGTCGAAGTGGTGCTCAGTGGACGGGCCGGGGAACTGGCGAAATGCGGCGTCGCGGAGCGGCTTTTTCTTCAAGCAGGGGGCGCGACGTCGGTTGCCGACCTGATTGGCGACGCGCATAACGCCGGCGTTGTCATCAAGCTCTGCACGTCGGCGCGTGACGTACTGGACGCCGAGCTGATTCCGCAGATCGCCGAAGTCGTCGGGGAGGCCTATGTGATCAGCGAGGCCATGAATGACGACACCGTTACTTTCACTTACTGAGGCAAAGGCATGTCGATAACCGCCGAGCAGGCGCGCGCCGCGTACGCGCGCGCGGATCAGCTTTTCAGCAAAGATCAGGTGGAGCAGGCGCTGGACCGGATGGCCGCGGCGATTCACGCGGAACTCGCCGACCGCGATCCCATCGTACTCTGCGTGATGACCGGCGGATTGATTCCCACCGGCCATTTGCTGACCCGGTTGGATTTTCCGCTGCATATCGACTACCTGCACGCCACCCGCTATCGCGGCACCAATCGCGGCGGCGAACTGCATTGGATCACCCGGCCTTCACTCCCCCTGGCAGGGCGCACGCTGCTGGTCGTCGACGACATCCTGGACGAAGGTCTGACATTGGCGGCGATATTGGCGTATCTGCGCGAGCAGGGTGCGGCGAGCGTCTATAGCGCGGTACTGGTGGAGAAACGCCACACGCGCCGCACGCCCGGCGTCACGGCGGATTTCGTCGGCATCGAGGTGGAGGATCGCTACGTGTTCGGCTGCGGTATGGACTATCACGGCTACCATCGCAACCTGCCGGGCATCTACGCGGCGCAGGATGACTGACGCGTATTGCGGGAAGTCCTCATCGGACGGCATGCGACGCGCTGCGGGCAGGCAACCATAAGACCCCTCGCGTCCCGAACACCCCGACAGACTCAAAACAGCGTTACTTTGGATTGGCACTCTGACGACACACGTCAACACTGGAGCAGCAACACACATGGCCGACTTGGCGATCATCGGTGGTACGGGTCTCACCAGCCTCAAGAATCTGGAAATCGAGCGGCGTGAAGTGATGCATACGCCATACGGCGAGCCGTCCGGGCCGCTGGTGCACGGTTTGTTATGCGGGAAACAGGTGGTGTTTCTGCCGCGTCACGGCACTGCGCACACCATTCCACCGCACGAGGTCAACTACCGCGCGAACGTCTGGGCGCTGCATCATATCGGGATTCGCAAGGTGATCGCCGTGGCCGCCGTCGGCGGTATCACGTCGTCCATGACGCCGGCATCGCTGATCATTCCTGATCAGATCATCGATTATACCTGGTCGCGGCAACATACATTTTTTCAGGGCGATCTGAAACAGGTTACCCACATCGACTTCACCGAACCCTACTGCAGCGAGCTGCGCACCACGCTGTTGCAGGCCGGACGAGCGGCCGATATTGCGCTGCAGGACGGTGCGACTTACGGTGCGACGCAGGGACCGCGGCTCGAGACGGCGGCGGAGATCGACCGGCTCGCGCGCGACGGCTGCGACATCGTGGGGATGACTGGCATGCCGGAGGCCGCGCTCGCGCGTGAACTGGAGCTGTGCTATGCCGCCTGCGCGGTCTGCGCCAATTGGGCGGCCGGGCGCGGTAACAGGCACATCAGCATGGAAGACATCGATCACAACCTGAAGCTGGGCATGGACACGTTGCGGCATCTGCTCGAGCAGGTGATTCCGATGATCGACTGAACGGGGATCGAGGGGGATGGACTGAATGGATGTCTGAACGATCCGTCATTCCCGCGCAGCCGGGAATGACGAAACTGGGATTGATCAGAGTTTCCTGAATGGGGATCGATTGAACGGGCGTCAGCGCTCCGGTGACTCGGTCAGGGGGCTGCCCGCGATACCCTCGCCAGGACGCCGAAGCGCGGATGATCCAGGTAGTGCAGCTCATTGAGCCGCATGCGGCGGCTTTCCTTGAGCTGCAGCGGCACGCCTGAGTCGGGGTCGATATAGAGCAGATCGACGGCCAGATGCAGATAACGCGTCACCAGCAGCGTCGCAGTCCCATCGAGCAGCGGCAGATCCGGCGCCGCCAAGGTGCCGAGCTCCAGGTCGTTCTTCAACCGCTGCATCAGTTGTTTCGAGGCGGTGCCGCGGGCGTCGGTCAACGGCGTGCCCGCGTCGGCGGGGATCTGCACATGAATCGCCTGCGCCTGCCGGCCGGACCAGCCCGGTTGGCGCCAACGCCAGTGCAACAGCGGACGATACTGGCTGGAGCGGCGCATCGCCTCGGCGATCGCTTGCAGCTCGCGCGGCGACGAATCCAGCGCGCGCGTGCCGGCCTCGCCGAGATTGATCGAGCGTTCGGTCGCGGGCAACGTCTCAGGGATCGGCCAGCGTTCCCCGGCGTCGTCGGCGCGCAAATTGGCGTAAACCAGAAGCTCGACATCGTATTCCTGTGCAGCGACCGCCAGCGCGGGTCCGACCAGTGCCAATACCAGACTTGCGAACAAGCCGCGCCCAAAGGTTCCCAGGTATGCCGCCATCAAGTCAGTCCGCCCCTCTCAGATCCTGAAGAATGCGCCGCAGGGTCGCCAGGCGCGTGGCGGCGTCCGGCATCTCTGCGAAGCAACGCAATTTGTCCGCACCCTCCAGCTTGTATTGACGCGGCCGGGTCTGGATCAGGCGGATGATGTGCGCCGGATCGACGCTCGGCTCCGGATGGAACAGGATGCGCGCCGCCGTCTCGCCCGCGTCGATCTTGCGGATGCCGAGCGGCAACGCCAGCAGCTTCAGCTCGGTGACGGCGAACAGGTCTTTGACCGGCTGCGGCAAGAGTCCGAAGCGATCGATCATCTCGACCTGCAGCTCGCGCAGGGCCTCCTCGCTGGCGGCGCTGGCGATGCGCTTGTACAGGATCAAGCGCGCGTGCACGTCCGGCAGGTAATCGTCCGGAATCAATATCGGTATATGCAGGTCGATCTCGGCGCCGTGGTCGAGCGGCCGATCCAGTTGCGGGTCCTTGCCCTGTTTAAGGGCCTTGACGGCGCGCTCCAACAGCTCGGTATACAGGCTGAACCCGACCTCGTGAATCTGCCCGCTCTGTTCGTCGCCGAGCAGTTCACCGGCGCCGCGGATCTCCAGATCGTGAGTCGCCAGCGTGAAACCGGCGCCAAGATCTTCGAGCGAGGCGATGGCGTCCAGACGCTTGACGGCATCGGCCGTGATCGCGCGGCGCGGCGGCGTGACCAGATAGGCATAGGCGCGGTGGTGCGAGCGTCCGACGCGTCCGCGCAGCTGGTGCAACTGTGCCAGGCCGAGCTTATCCGCGCGGTTGATGATGATGGTGTTGGCGGTCGGCACGTCGATGCCGCTTTCGATGATGGTCGTGCACACGAGCAGATTGCAGCGGCGGTGGTAGAAATCGAGCATCACCTGCTCGAGGTCGCGTTCGCGCATCTGGCCGTGGCCGATCAGTACGCTGGCCTCGGGCACCAGTTCGCCGAGTTCGCGCGCGATGCGCTCGATGCTTTCGACCTCGTTGTGCAGGAAATACACCTGACCGCCGCGCTTGATCTCACGCAGACAGGCCTCGCGCAAGGTCTGCTTGTCCCACTCGCAGACGAAGGTCTTGATCGCCATGCGCTGCACCGGCGGCGTGGCGATGATCGACAGGTCGCGCAGACCGGCCAACGACATATTGAGCGTACGCGGGATCGGGGTCGCGGTGAGCGTCAGCAGGTCGACCTCGGCACGCAATGATTTCAGACGTTCCTTGTGGCGCACGCCGAAGCGGTGCTCTTCGTCGATGATCACCAGCCCGAGGTTCTGGAACTTCACGTCCTCCTGGAGGATCTTGTGGGTGCCGATGAGGATGTCCACTTTGCCGTCGGCGAGCGCACGCAGGATCTCCTGCTGTTGCTTGGCCGAGCGGAACCGTGACAGCGCCTCGATACGAATCGGCCAGTCGGCCATGCGATCGCAGAAATTCTGGAAGTGCTGTTGGGCGAGCAGGGTGGTCGGGACCAGTACGGCCACTTGGCGTCCGGCCGACGCCGCGACGAAGGCCGCGCGCATCGCGACCTCGGTCTTGCCGAAGCCGACGTCGCCACAGACCACCCGGTCCATCGGTCGCGGCGAGGCCAGATCGGCGAGCACAGCGTCGATGGCGCTCTGCTGGTCGGGCGTCTCCTCGAACGGGAAGGTGCTGGCGAACTGGCGATACTCCTCGGTGTGGATCTCGAACACCTGACCCGGCTGCGCCATGCGCCGCGCCTGGATCTCCAGCAGTTCGGCGGCCACGTCGCGTACCCGTTCAGCCGCCTTGCGGCGCGCCTTCTGCCACTGATCCGATCCGAGTCGGTGCAACGGCGCCTGTTCCGGCGCGCTGCCGGTATAGCGGCCGATCAGATGCAGCGAGGCGACCGGTACATAGAGCTTGTCGCCGCCTGCGTACTCGAGGGTCAGAAATTCGGTTTCGAGATCGGCGACGCGCAGCTTCTGCAGACCGAGATAACGGCCGACGCCGTGATCTTCATGCACCACCGGCGCGCCCGGCGCCAGGTCGGTCAGGTCGCGGATCAGCGTCTCGGGATCGCGCACCGCCTTGCGCCGGGCGCGCTGATGCGTGCGCTGACCGAGCAGTTGCGTTTCGGTGACGACCGCCAAGCCCTGTTCGGGCAGCAGTAGTCCCTGCTCGAGCGGCGCAATGCCAAGACCCAGCTTTGCTTCACCGGCGACGAACTCGGTCCAGGCATCGCAGGTGCTGGGGTGTATGCCCTGGTCGCGCAACAGATCGCGCAGGCTCTCACGGCGTCCGGCGGACTCGCCGACGATCAGTACGCGACCCTCGAAGCCGGCGATGAACTGTTTCAATTGCGCGGCCGGTTCGGGGCTGCGCGGTTTGAAGCTGACATCCGGCAGCGCGGCGGTGGCAAAGTTGCGATCGGACGGTCCGGGGTGTTCGATCTCGTACCGCGTGATCTCCAGGCGCGCGAAACTTGCGGCCGCGGTCTGCCATTGCCCCGGCGTCAGATACAGTTCGTCCGGCCGCAACAGCGGTCGCTCGATGTCGTGGCGCCGTTGTTCGTAGCGCTCCGCGACCTGCTCGTGGAACTTCTCCGCAGCGGTATCGGTGTCCGGCAGGCTGACCAGCACGGCGTTGCCCGGCAGGTAGTCGAACAGGGTGGCCGTGTGCGAGAAGAACAGTGGCAGGTAATATTCCACGCCGCTCGGCGCGATGCCCTGGCTGACATCGCGATAGACCAGGCTGCGCTGCGGATCGCCTTCGAAGCGCGCCCGGTAGGCCTGCCGGAACTGCGTGATCGCCGTGTCGTTGAGCGGGAACTCGCGCGCCGGCAGCAACCGGATACTGTCCACTTTGGCGACCGAGCGCTGGGTTTCGGGATCGAAGGTCCGGATGCTCTCGACCTCATCGTCGAACAGATCGATGCGGTATGGCAGCTCGGCGCCCATGGGGTAGAGGTCCAGCAGGGAACCGCGCACCGTGAACTCGCCGCGCTCCATCACCTGGGACACATAGCGGTAACCGGCCTGATCCAGCTGGGTGCGCAGCGCGTCGAGATCGATGCGTTCGCCGACGTCCAGCAGCAGGCTGCTCTGCGCGAGATAGTCGCGCGGGGCGACACGCTGCAGCAGCGTGGCGACCGGCAGGATCAACAGACCCTGACGCAGCTCGGGGAGGCGATACAGACAGGCGACGCGCTGCGAGATGATGTCCTGGTGCGGCGAGAACGCGTCGTAGGGCAGGGTTTCCCAATCGGGGAAACTCAGCTGCGGCCGGTCCGTATCGGCGATGAAGAAGTCCAGGTTGGCCTGCAGGCGTTCGGCGGACTGCGTGTCCGGCGTGACGATGACCAGCGGCCGGTCCGCGGCACTGGCCGCTGCCAGCGCCCAGGCCAGGCTATCGGCATGCAGCGCGCCCCAGCGCGCATGTTCGCCCGCGGCGGGCAGGCGCAACACGCGATCGGACGGCAGCTGGTCGGCCTCGGACGGTCGGGACAGGGCTTTGGACATCGATTGGCGAGGCTTGTCGGGTGGCTGCGAAACGGCCGCTTATTGTCCCACAGGGTGACGATGCCCGCACCCTTCCGAAACGCGCGCACCCGCCATCCGAACGGACGACGGGTGCGCGGGTGGAGAAGGATTCAGATGAACAGGCAGACGTCGGCGTCTTTTGCGACCGGCAGGAAATAGGTCGCACCGACGTAGTCCAGACCGCCGATGAACTCGTCCTGGCTGAAGCCGAACACGTCGACGGTCATCTGGCAGGCATACATCTTCACGTCCGCCTCGATGCACAGTTCACGCAGCTCCTCGACGGTCGCGACACCCTTGTTCTTGAAGGTCTTCTTCATTAAACCGGTAGCAACCTTCTCGAAGCCGGGGATACCGGCCATGACCAGGTTCGGCATCGGCCAGGCGAAGCTCTGGAACCACTTCGGACCGAACGGCATCTTCATGGGCATGGCCGGGTTGCCGAGCGGGCTGACCTCGGAGGGGATCTCCTTCTTCAGCAACAACAGACCGTAGAAGGTGAAGAAGATGCTGGCGTCCCAGCCGAGCGCCGCGGCCGTGGAGGCGAGGATGAACGGCGGGTAGGCCCAATCCAGGGTGCCCTTGGTTGCGATGATCGCCATGGATGGCGTCTTGCTGGCCTCGATTTCGGCCAGCTTGGTCGGCAACAATTCGTCCAGCTTCTGATTCAGCCAGGCATCCATGTTGGCGTTGGACATTTCAGCAGGTGCGTTCATAGCTAGTGCTCCTTAAATTGGTGAATGGGCGAAGCCGGAGACCAGAACAGCTACTACGGGCGGGTTCCGCGCCTGGTCGGGGCGCGACCCCGCGGTTTGACACTGAAACTGCGGACAGGCTCTTTATTAATAGCCGAAATCTCCGATCCACTCGCCATTGTGGACGTCGACCCGCACCCAGCGCGGCACGAAGGCCTGCGGACGGGTGATCGGCATGGCCTCCAGCGGCGGTGCATCCTGGTCCAGCGGACAGTGTTTGGTCGTCACCGGGCGGAACTGCAGGCCGAGCCGATCGAGCAATGCGGCATGCGAACCGTCGGGAAGTGCCGGGTCGAGCTCTGCATTACGGAACCGCACCGCCTTGCGAACCAGACAGCTGAAATACAATTCCATCTCGACCGTCAGGGGCGCCGCCAGCTTTGCCGCTGCCTCGACCGCGGCGGGACTCAGCTCGACGCGCACCGGGCGTCCCAGAATCCGCGCAGTGATGCGCGTGCCTTCTTTGGGGAGCCATCGGTCACGGAGGGCGGCCAGGCGGCCGGCGAGGGAGGGAGGCGTCAGGATTTCGGGTTTCAGATCCTCGCGGGCGTGCTCCAGCTGCATAGAGATTCCTCGCTGAACGGCGGGCTGGTGAACATACCGATTCGTATGTACCATAGACGCCGGTTCTGAAGCCTGTCAAGCCCGGCCCGCAAAAACCCTCAGTACGGAAGCTATGACCGCCAAATTAAGCGAAATCCACACCGCTCGCAGCGTTTCACGCGATCCCGACAAGACTCGCAGCCTCATTCTCGATGCGGCATTTCAAGCGATCCATCGACAGGGTTATCAAGGCATGCGCCTCGACGACGTGGTGGCCGCCACCGGACTGACCAAAGGTGCGCTGTACCACCACTTCCCCAACAAGCAGGCGCTCGGTTATGCGGTGGTCGACGAAGTGATCCGCGGCATCATCGAGCAGGTCTGGCTGCAGCCCCTGGAGGCCAGCACGGACCCGTTGGCGGAGATCATTTACTTCGTCGGCCATATGGATGCCTTGTTCGGCGCGCGCATCGTCACCTTCGGCTGTCCGGTGAATAACCTGGCGCAAGAGATGTCGCCCCTGGACGAGGGCTTTCGCACGCGACTGGACAAGCTGTATCAGGAATGGCGGACTGGCATTCAGCATGCAATCGAGCGCGCCCGGGCGAGCGGCGCGGTCCGCAGCGAGATCGATGCGCAAAAGGTCGCGAGTTTCGTGATCGCAGCGCTGGCGGGTTGCATCGGCATCGCCAAGAACGCCCAGAGCCTGGAACAGCTCAAGACCTGTGCGGACGGCCTGATCGGGTATCTGGAATCCCTGCGTACCTGATCGGCGCTTGCATAGCGCGGCACGTCAGCGGATGTCTTCGATGGCGTGCGTCCGCAGGAGGACCTGCGGCGTGATCAGCGCGTAGCCCTGCAACTGCCAATGGGCAAGTTCGGTGATCGCCGACGGCACGACCTGAACGAACTCATGGAAGTCTTCCACGCGGTATCCGTAGTCTCCCGCCGCCAGTCCGCACACCCGGAACTCGACGCCGAGCTGTGCGTAATAGCGCATGCGTTCGACGACGTCGCTGTATTTGTCGTAGTTGTGCCGCGCCAGCGTGACGATCTCGGTACCGTGCACCACCACCTTCAAGTCGAGGAACTCCGGCGCGAAACCGTAGGGATCTTCCACCAGCGGATTCATCAGCGAGCGGATCCAATACAACGCGGACGCCATCTTCTGCGGGTCGTCGAGGTAGAAGTCGAACACCACCTTTTGTTCCGTGTAGGGCGTCGGTTCCAATTGCGCCTGTTCGCCGGATTCGGCGAGCGCCGTAGACATCGCCACGCAGGTCGCCAAAGTAGCGACCAGGTGCGGAACGAAATTGCGAAGCAGCATGATGCCATCCTCAGCAGGAGGTCCGAGCGGACTCGGTTGAACTGCCATTGCGGTTGCCGTAGGTGAGGCGCGATCCCGTCATTTGGAACGAGCGCGGATGTACGGCGTCAAGTCGTCGCAATGCGCGCGAAATGACAATGACCGATGACTATGAACAGTATAGAAGCTTAGGCGGGCTCCCACGCCGCTCGACGTTTCGGACCGAAAGGCACGTTGACAGCATGGGAACCGCGTGACAACCTCGAGGCGCAGTTGTTTTCGACACTCCCGTCGTTGCCTTTGGTGAGATCCTCATGACGGAACGCCCCACACCCACTTGCGAACAAATCATCGACATCATCCCGGATCCGTTCGTGGTGATCGACCGCAATTACCGCATCGTTGCCGCCAACCGCAATTACCGCGAGCGCTACGGATTGAACCCCGAAGATGTCGTCGGCCGGCGTTGCCATGAAGTCTCGCACCATTCCGACGTCCCCTGCAGCCAACTCGGCGAACACTGTCCGCTGGACGAGGTGCTGATCAGCAAACAGGCCACACAGGCGATGCATCTCCACTATCACGCGGACGGCCAGCAGGAATACGTGCAGCTCCATGCCAGTCCGCTGCTGGAGAACGGCGAGGTGCGTTACATCGGCGAGACGATTTTTCCGGTGACGCCGCCGGAGGGTGACGGCGATGATCTGTTGATCGGCCGCTCGCGGCCTCTGTTGCGCATGATGAGTCTGCTGCAGCGCGTTGCCCCGACACAGACTACGGTGCTGCTGCTGGGCGAGAGCGGTGTCGGCAAGGAACAGGTCGCGAAATATCTGCACCGCTATTCGCGGCGCAACGACCGGCCGTTCGTGGTGATCGATTGCGGCGCACTGGGTGAGAGCCTGATCGAAAGCGAATTATTCGGTCACGAAAAGGGCGCCTTCACCGGCGCGGTACAGCGCAAGAAGGGGCTGTTCGAGGCCGCCCGCGGCGGCACGCTGTTCATCGACGAGATCGGCGAACTGCCGTTGCCGCTGCAGACCAAACTGCTGCGTGCGCTGGAGACGGGCGGCATCCGCCGCATCGGCGGCACGGATTATCTGCAGATGGACGTGCGCATCGTCGCGGCCACCAATCGCGACATGAAGCAGCTCATCGCCGAAGGCCGGTTCCGTCAGGATCTGTACTACAGACTGTCCGCCTTTCCCATCGAGGTGCCGGCGTTGCGCGCGCGCAAAGACGATGTGCCGATGCTGGCCGAGTATTTCCTCCACCGCATCGATCAGGGGGAACGCCATACGCCGCTGGCGCCGGAGGTCATAGAGACCTTATTGAGCTACGACTATCCCGGCAACGTCCGCGAGTTGCGCAACATTATCGAACGGGCGGTGATATTGGCCGGCGGCGCGGCGCTGGCTTCAGAGCATTTCAAGTTCGAATCGGGCGAGGGGACAGCCGCGCAGAGGGTTCCGCTGGCGTCCTCGGTCGAACGCCGCAATCGGCGACTCGACGCGGTGCGGATTCGCGAGGCACTGTCCCAGGCCGACGGCCATCGTGCACGGGCGGCCGAGATATTGGGCGTCAGCGAGCGCACCCTGTACCGCCACCTGGTGAAACTGCAACTCCCCGACCTGCCCGTCGAACCTGACACGGACTGCCACTGACATGTCAAGTCATGTCAGTGGCAGCGGCCGGGCATAAAAAAAGGCGGCCGAAGCCGCCTCGAAAATGTCTGCCTGGGACTCAGGGCTGCTTCGGCTTGATCGTCGTCAGACCTAAGATCTCCCAATCCTGCATACCGCCGCGATACCATTTGATCTTGTCGGCCGGGTACCCGAACTTGAGCAGCGTCCGGATATTGGTCGGCGACTGGCCGCACCACATCCCATTGCAGAACATCACCAGCGTCTTGGCGCCGCTGAAATCCCACAGACCTTCCTGATTGCGGGCACCGAAGCGGTTTTCCAGGATGTCGGCGATGGTGAACGGATCCGACTGGGCGGCATTGAGCTGATCCCAGGGGATGTTGACGGACCCGGGAATCGTGCCTTTTGCCACCCAATCCGGCGTACGCGAATCGATCACCATGATGCTGCTGTCGCCGGCGGCGATCTGTTTGAGATAATCGAGCACTTCCAGTTCGCCGATGGTATTGACGCCCGGCGCGAGGGTACCCGGCTGGATGCAGAACGGCGGGCAGGCACGCGAGGTCTTGGCGAAATCGGCTTTGACGGTGTTCTTCTCATCCTGATTGCGCGCAATGCTGGTCTTCTTGCCGTCATGGAGGACTTCGACGGCGGCGATGTCGGGTGAGATCTTCACCTTCGGAGCGGGCTCGGCCGCTTGTGCCGTCGCCGTAGCGGCAGTGATGGCGAGTGCCAGGGCGGATATCAGGTATTTGCTTCGCATGTACGTACTCCTCGGTGGTTGTTTCCTGCTCAGAACTACAGCATTCGTGCGCTGTATGACAACGCTGCGAACGATGTTGGTTGACAAAGATCAAACAAAGAGCGTTCGGATGACTATTCGCAGTCCGGTTCAGCGGCTGCTTCCTCCTCGGGCGGCGCGGTCGTGTCCGAGCCGCTATCCGCGCCTTCGACGGGCGTAGGGGCCGGCGGATCGGACGCCGTGGCGGCCGCATAAGGCATGAGTAACGGCAACAGCAAAATGCCGGTCAACAACGATTTATAGGTCATGCAATCCCCCGGTCTCGTCTATCGATCAGTCGACGTCTGATTGCGTCGCTGCCACTGCGAGCGCCCTGCGTTGTTCGTAGGCCGCGCGCGCTATCGCAACGTCTTGCAGAAAGGGTGCCAGTTCGTCGAGGCGCAGCGCCTGCGGTCCGTCGACCAGCGCCTTCTCGGGCGCCGGATGAAAGTCCACCAGGATCATATTGGCGCCCGCGATGACGCCTTGTGCCGTCACATGCATGACGTCCAGGATGCCGTCGGGCGCACGATCCCGGCTGCCGACCGAGTGCGAGGGATCGATACAGACCGGCATGCGCGTGAGCCGTTTCACCACCGGGACATGCGCGAAGTCGACAAAGTTGCGGTGCGGGTCCGCCATGTTGGTCTTCATGCCGCGCAGTCCGAAGACCACTTTGCGATTGCCTTCGCTGGCCAGATACTCGGCGGCATTCAGAGACTCCTCGAGCGTGATGCCGAAACCGCGCTTGAGCAACACCGGCATGTCCTGCTGGCGTCCCACCGCCTTGAGCAGTTCGAAATTCTGGGTGTTGCGCGTGCCGATCTGCAGCATCACGCCGGTCGGATGGCCGGTGCGCTCCAGCGCGTCGCGGATCTCGCGCACGTGATTCTCGTGGGTGATCTCCATGGCGATCACCTTGATGCCGTACTTGCCCGCAAGTTCGAACACGTAGGGCAGGCATTCCTTGCCATGGCCCTGAAAGGCGTAGGGACTGGTACGCGGTTTGTACGCGCCCATGCGGGTGCAGGTCTGCCCCTGCCGCTGCAACGCCTGCAACATGATCTCGACATGCTCCGGATTATCGACCGCGCATAGCCCGGCGAAGACGTTCAGATTGTCCTGGCTGAAGGTCACGCCGTTGTAGTCGAAGGAGCTGCCGCGGCCGGCGTCCTTGTGCCGGCCGAGCACCCGATACTCCTGCGAGACGCGCACCACGCGCTCGACGGTCGGCAGGCTCTGCATGTCCTCGATCGTGAGCGCGGCGGTATCGCCGACCAGGTAGATCTCGGTGAGCACCTGCTGGGTGCCAACCTCCTGGTGTACGCGCGTCCTGATGTTCGGTAGCTGCGCCAGGTAGTCCAGCAATTGCCGGTAGGGCGCGCCTTGTTGGTCGGTATCGGGTTGGAGGATGAGGATCATGTCTGCGGGCGTCCTTATGGTCCAGGTCTGTATGCGAACGGCGTCAGGATCGAATGGCACCTACTTACTCGGAAGCCAGGCTATAAGGCTACATGAAAACCACCGCTGTTCCGTCATCCCGGCGAATGCCGGGATCCAGGCACCGCTGCGGTCACTGGATTCCCGCTTCCGCGGGAATGACGATAGTTTTAAAGGTTGTAGCCGAACGGCACTTACTTAGGCCTAGGGTCTCCGTCATCCCGGCGCATGCCGGGATCCAGGCATCGCGGCGGTCACTGGATTCCCGCTTCCGCGGGAATGACGATAGTTTTAAAGGTTGTAGCCGAATGACGGAGGAATGGACTCCCGCCCTGAGTAAGCGTTATTCGGGTCAGGGTCGTATCCGGCACCGTCGCGATGCACTGCGTTACACTACCGGCCATTACCATAACCGACCGGGGCCGGCTTGTAATGACCTCCGCACGCCAATCCATGGCCGCAGACTGGCTCGGCTTCGACCGGGACCATGTGTGGCATCCGTACAGCTCGATGACGGCGCCGATCACGGCCTTCCCGGTCCGGTCCGCGAAGGGTGTGCGCATCCGTCTCGAAGACGGGCGGGAACTGATCGACGGCATGGCCAGCTGGTGGTCGGCAATCCACGGTTACAACCATCCGGCGTTGAATCGGGCGCTGCGCGGGCAACTCGACGACATGGCGCATGTCATGTTCGGCGGGCTGACGCATCGACCGGCCGTGGAGCTGGCCGCGCGCCTGATCGACCTGACGCCGGCGCCGCTCCAGCACGTGTTCTTTGCGGACTCGGGCTCGGTAGCGGTCGAGGTGGCCATCAAGATGGCCGTTCAGTTCTGGTATGCGCAGGGTCACACCGCGCGCAGCAAGTTGCTGACCATCCGCAGCGGCTACCACGGTGACACCTTTGCCGCCATGAGCGTATGCGACCCGGTTGGCGGCATGCATCAGTTGTTCAGCGGCGTGTTGCCGAAACACCTGTTCGTGCGCGCGCCGCAGTGCCGTAGCGACGCCGACTGGCTCGAATCCGACATCGCCGAGCTGCAACGACAACTGGAATATCAGGCCCACGAGATCGCCGCCATCATCCTCGAGCCGATCGTGCAGGGGGCGGGCGGTATGCGTTTTTATTGCCCGGAATATCTGCGCCGGGTGCGGGCGCTGTGCGACGAACACGATGTGCTCTTGATCGCCGACGAGATCGCCACCGGCTTCGGCCGCAGCGGCCGCATGTTCGCCTGCGAACACGCCGACATCGCACCGGACATCCTGTGCGTCGGCAAGGCCCTGACCGGCGGCTACATGACCCTGGCCGCGACCCTGGCGACGACCCGGGTGGCACACGGTATTTCCGCGAGCGATCCGGGCGTGTTTATGCACGGACCGACCTTCATGGCGAACCCGCTGGCCTGTGCCGTCGCCAACGCGAGCATCGAGCTGTTGCTGCAGAGTCCCTGGCAACAGCGCATCGCGGCCATCGAATCGTCACTGGAACAAGGTCTGGCGCCGTGCCGCGACTTGGAGCATGTGCGCGAGGTGCGCGTGCTAGGCGCCATCGGCGTCGTCGAGCTGGATCACCCGGTCGACATGCAGTGGATGCCGGAGCAGTTCGTCCAGCGCGGCGTCTGGGTGCGCCCGTTCCGCAACCTGGTATACGTGATGCCGCCCTATGTGATTACGCCCGATGAACTGACGCAGCTGACGCAGGCGATGGTGGAGGTCGCGGCGCTATCTGGGCAGCACTGAGATCGAGGCTTGGTAGAAGCGGCTCAACGAAAGACACTTTAACCGCGAAGGGCGCAAAGGACGCGAAGGGAAGGATATAGATAAGGATCTGATTGCCCCTCATACGTCATCCTGGCGAAGGCCAGGATCCAGAAATCGCCCAAGGAAATCTCTGCCAAACAGGTTCAGGCGAGAGCGATAACCGAGACGTTCAGCAGGCTGGGTTCTTCGCTGCGCTCGCCGTTCGGGCCGCCATTCAGACCAAATGACAACATATTGAAGCCGTCTTAGTTTATGAACCCAACCGGCGTTTCGTTCTTTTGCCCACTTTGCGTTCTTTGCGCCCTTCGCGGTTAAAGTGCTTTTATCGTTCGGCTATCGATCACGATACCGCACCACCATATCGCCGTAGGCGTCGATGCGCCGGTCGCGCAGGTACGGCCAGATGCGCCGTACCTGTTCGCTGCGGCGCAGGTCGACGTCCGCGACCAGGATCTCCGGCGCATCGACACCGGCGCTGGCGATGATTTCGCCTTGCGGGCCGGTGATGAAACTCGAACCCCAGAACTGGCTGCCCAGCGATTGGCCGCTCGGATCCGACTCGTGCCCGGTGCGATTGCACGACAGCACCGGCAGGCCGTTGGCCACCGCATGCGAACGCTGGATGGTGATCCAGGCGTCGCGTTGCCGGGTCTTTTCCGCGGCATCGTCGCGCGGGTCCCAGCCAATCGCCGTGGGGTACAACAGCAGGTCCGCGCCGGCCAGCGCCATCAGACGCGCGGCTTCCGGATACCATTGGTCCCAGCAGACCAGCACACCGAGCCTTCCGACGGAGGTCTGAATCGGCTCGAAGCCGAGATCGCCGGGGGTGAAGTAGAACTTCTCGTAATAGCCCGGATCGTCGGGAATGTGCATCTTGCGGTACTTGCCGGCGATGCTGCCGTCGGTCTCGAGCACCACGGCGGTGTTGTGATACAGGCCTGCGGCACGCCGCTCGAACAAGGAGGCGACGATGACGACGCCGAGTTCCTTCGCCAGGGCGCCCAACGCCTCGGTGCTCGGCCCCGGAATTGGCTCCGCCAGATCGAACACATCGGTGTCCTCGGTCTGGCAGAAGTACAGGCTGTTGTGCAGCTCCTGCAACAGGACCAGACGCGCACCGCGTGCCGCCGCGGCGCGCACGCCCGCGATCATCTTGGCGAGGTTGTCTTCACAAACGGCGGTGCAGCTTTCCTGCACCAGGCCGACGGTCAGCGTGGCAGTCATTGTCGAGTTCCGAATGGCAAGATTTACGGAGAGAAGCAGGGTACACAGGGAAAACCACGAATAAAACACCCGCCTGAAAAAGGTTCCTCAGTGCGGGCGGCGCGAGCGAACTCCTCGAGCCCGCGGACCGGCGGTCACAAACCCTTGGTCGGATCGTCCGCGATCGTCCTGCCGGCCCTCGGGGCACCCGTCCAGACCGAATATAGGAACCGCTATAGGAGCCGCGATCGATACAGGTTTCGTCATTCCGGCGAAGGCCGGAATCCAGGTCCGCAGGGCACAATTGCGCACCGCATTGCGCCGGATGTTCGGGCATCATCGCCCGCGATCCGATCCATTATGAACATAGTTCCATACGCCCTACGGAAAATCGGCCGGGCGCTCGGCCGCCGCGGCGGGCAGCACGCCGCGCGGCAGTTGCATGGTCACGCAATGCAGACTGCCGTATTGCAGGATCAGCGCGCTGCAGTCGACGGCAACGATCTCCCGATCCGGGAAGCAACCGCGCAAGGCCTCCAACGCCGCCGCATCGGCCGGGTCGCGGTAGGTCGGCACCAGCACCGCGCCATTGATGATGAGGAAGTTCGCATAGGTCGCCGGCAGTCGCCGGCCTTCGTCGTCGTGCTTAGGCGCCGGCCAGGGCAGCTCGACCAGCCGATAGCGCTCGCCGCCGCGGGTCCGGAACGCCCGCAGCTCCTCGGCCATGGCGGCAAGGGCGGGGTAGTGCGCGTCCTGCGGATCGTCGCAGCCCTGGTAGGCGATGGTGTCCGGCGAACAGAACCGCGCCAGCGTGTCGATATGGCCGTCGGTGTCGTCGCCCTCCAGATGGCCATTGTGCAGCCAGAGAAAACGCTCGACGCCCAACAGCTCGCGCAGCCGTGCCTCCAACTGCGCCTGATCGAACTGCGGATTGCGGGTCGGCGCCAGCAGGCAACTGGTCGTCGTCATCAGCGTGCCTTCACCGTCGCTCTCGATGCCGCCGCCCTCGAGCACCAGATCGACCGGTTCGGGTTGCAGGGCACCGAAGGCGCCCGCTGCGGCCAACCGCTGGGTGATCTCGTTGTCCTGCGCGGCCGAATACTTCCCACCCCAGCCGTTGAAAACGAAATCCAGCAACCGCGGCTGCCCCTCGGCATACAGGCTGATCGGACCATGATCGCGCGCCCAGGTGTCGTCCGACGGCACGACGTAGAGCTGCACCCGTTCCATCGCCACACCCGCCGTCCGCAGCCGGTCGGCAACGGCCTGGCAATGCAACTCGTCATAGCAACTGATCACCAACCGCTCACGCGACGCGACCTCGCGCGCGATGTCCACGAACACGGGCTCGACCTGTCCCAGATAAGGCGCCCAGTCGCCGCGATCGTTCGGCCAAGTGAGTTGGACGCCGTCCTGCGGTGCCCATTCAGAGGGGAAATGGATATCAGTCATGGCCTGTCAGTATGTCGGTCGAAACGGGAGGGAAACTATAGCATCGGAAAATCCCCATAGGCCCTGCACAGGGCTGTTCTCGTTCATTCGACATGAAGCCGTTCCGGCGAATGCGGGATTCGGCGCCTGGACTGTGAGAAATTTCAGTGCTCAGCGGACTGTCATGCCCGTGCAAGCCCGAATCCCGCGATCCAAAAGCCTGGATTCCGGCATGCGCCGGAATGACGTTTTATTCGGACCTTCCCTTGCTCAAGTCCAGCAACGGCTCCGACTGTTCGAACACGTACGCGATCCTGGTCCCGTTCCATGCATAGACCAGATGCGGGCCTTGGGTCGGCACGGTCACGGCCGGCGGGCGCAGGGCG
>JBAYTM010000002.1:0-29090 GCA_041675685.1 Thiohalobacteraceae bacterium | reverse complement strand
GCCGCGTCGAAGGCGTAGGCAATGACCTCGCTGTCTGTCACCATCTGCCAGCGTGACCAGTGCGGCTCTTCCGCGTTGAAGTCAAGCGTCCAATAGAAATACCCGTCCGAGCCGATCAGCCCCATGATCGCCGGATGCTCGGGCAGCCACCAGCCAAACGGCGGCGGCTCGGGGATCGGGTCGTACCAGCCCGGCACTTCCCACCAGGGCGGCGTGTAGCCATCCTCGCCCGGCATCCAGCCGCCCGGGCCTTCGACCTCGGACGTGATGCCGGGGCTTTCGTCCGTCTCGGCTTCCAGCGTGAGCGTGACCTCACGCGGCGGCAGGCCCGGCTCGTTGTTGTGCATTACGGTGACGCGCGCCGGCACGAATCGCATCTGATTCCACGACAGACCGCGCACGTTCGGCAGGTCGTAAGTCTGGGTCACCCACTCGCGCCAGGCGGGTTCGATCGCGTCAAAGTTTCCGATCAGCCTCACGCTAACCTCGGGAAGCTGGTTGTTCAGGTAGCCATAGTGATAGCCAGTCAGCGCGTTCAGCACTTCCTGCGTGTTGACGGCAGGCAGCGCCCAGCCCGGCGGCTCTTCGACCGAGAGGCCATGCGACGGGGCGTCGCCGGGCGCCATCGACGCAAAGGGCACGCTGACCCCGCTCAGGTACAGCGCCCCGCCGCCCTTGACTTTCCCGACACGGCGTGCGCGCTCGTAGGTGATGCTCAGGCCATCTTCGTCTGTCAGGTCCATCGGGCTGAAATGCGCCACGACTGGCAGGGCAGCGCGCGCCGCGTCGTCCATGTAGGATGGGTGGCGGCGCAGCCAGATACCGTTTCGCGAGTCGCACCCGGCGCGCGAGGTCACGCCGATCAGCGCCCGCACCTGCTCCCACAGACTCGCCTTATTGATATTCTGCGTGCCCCACTCGTAGAGCGAGTAGGGCGTGGGGAGGGGGTGCAGATTGCAGACGTCGAGCGCGGTTGAGTGCCAGCGCAGCAGGTAGGCCACAAGCCGGTTGTCGGTGATGTGCGCCATCTCGTGCCAGCGCGCAGGCGCCTCCTCGGCCTGGAGCGTGTCCTGCGGCCCGGCGATTTGCGCCAGGAACGCGCCCGCCCCTGCCAGCGTGACGCGCAGGCCTGAGCGGAAGCGGCGCAGGTCCACCGCGTCACGCAGCGCCCAGCCGAGCGCCTGGTCGCGGTACTGCGATGGGGCGGGCTGTCCGGCGAACGTCGTCTGCTCCCAGTAGCACATCTGAGCGCCTTCGGGCAGCGCCGATTCAGGCAGCGAGGATCCGTCCTCAAAGAAGGCAATATCCAGTTCGCGCCAGTCTTCTGTTTCGTCGCGCTCGATCACGAAGTTGGTGAGCGGCGGGGTGTTCGCGTCGTGCGCCCAGACGATGCACCAGCGCGTCACGGAGATACCGTTTGAGTCGGTCACGGTCAGCGCCAGCTCGTGGCACCCTGCCGTCGCGCGGACCTCAATCGCAGCGTCGGTCAGCGCGTAGCCGGGCGCCAGCGTGACCCCGGCGGGCAGCGTCCAGAGGAAGGAGGAGAGAGTCGCGCCGTACCCTACTGCCTCCGACCCGCTGCCATCGAGTTCGACGGTGCGGTACGTCTCGCCGGTGTCTACCCACCCCGCCGGGCGATATTCGACGTTCGCGATCGGCGGGTGCAGTTGCGTCTGGTTGCTGTATCCGAGGTCGTAATCCTTATAGAGCGTGAATTGAGTCGGGTGCTCGGCGCCACCTTGCGATATTCCGACCAGCCGCGAGAGCTTTTGCCAGATGCGCCGCTCGCGGCGGACCGTAACCCAGTGCCCCGCCTGCGCGGGGAGTTCCGTCGGGCCCGTCTCGGCAATCCACAGCGCGTTGCCGGTCAAGCCTGCCGCGCGCAGCCGGGTTGTGCCGATGTCGCGCCCGCCCGCCGTCGTGCCCACTTCGACCGTGTGCCCCGCCAGCGCCGCCGCAGGGTTCCCCGTCGCGGTCCCGGTATCGACGGGCAGAGCGACGTAGCTCCCAAGCTGGGCGTCTGACTGCGGTGCGCTCACGAGCTGCGCTTGATAGACAATCGTGCGCGGAGCGATCGAGACGTAACGCAGCACGCGCACGGGATGCGCGCGCAGGATCGCGGCGTCCGGGGCAGAGAGGGCGGGCATCAGGGACTAATCTCCAGCAATTCGCGCACCCAGAACCGGATATTGCGCCAGTGCAGGAGTTCCCAGGTCGCGTTCTCACCGTCGAGGCGGTACAGTTCCATTTGGCCGTTGTAGTATTTCCAGGCATCTAACGTCTTGTTGTAGGTGTAGACCGTCACCGGCGCGCGCCGTCCAGGGCAGAGTTTGGTCCGCAGGACCTGCAAATCCCCCTGCGAAATAATCTCGACCTGCACTTCAATGTAGGGCAGGCCAATCGGGACCAGGCCGCCGACGCCGTCGCGCTGGACCGCCTCTTCGTCGTTCCAGACAGTCTTGAGCCAGCGCAAGCCTTCGAAGTACGGCGGGGTGAGTTCCGCCAGCGCTTTAAGCCCTGCGACGTTGTTCCAGCCGGGTGCAAACTTATCAACTGACACGGGTACGCTCCCTGGCCGTGCGGACCGCCGTCACGAGACGCGGCAGGATGTCCGCCTCGAACAGCGCGCGAATGGCCGCCGGGTCGCTCGCCCCGCGCGCGTCAATGCGAATGTCGATGTTGTCGCCGCCGGGCTGCATCATCGGGACCTGGCGCTGATTGAAGATGCGCCACGAGCCGTCGCGCCCGAACTGCGCGAGTTCTGGCACATCCCCCCAAAGAACAGTTCCGGGTTGCACTCGCCCCATCGCGTAGCCCTGCGCGTATTGCGTCGGTGTGCGATACCCGCCGCCGCCCTGGGGCGCACCGGTCGCGCTGCCCGCCGTGCCGTGGGCCGCCACCGGCCAGCTTGACGGCATCCCCGCCTGCTTCCAGGCGTACCACTCGCCGACGGTCATGCCTGCCGCCTTGGCCGGGTCGTACACGTCCGCTTTGACCGATCGCCCGTTGACCGTGCGCCAGACGATGCCCGCGCCGCTGCCGCCCGACCAGGTTGTCCCCTGGCCGGTCGCGCCGCCGCTGGTCACGCTTCCGGCGACCGCTCGGAACTGAGAGGCCTTGTCAATGAGCGCATTCAGACCCGCGATCGCCTCTTCGTGCGATCGCCGGCGCAGGCTGTCCTCATACGCGCGATCCGCCGCCAGCCGGTCGAGCCGGATGCGCCGCTCGGCGTCCTCATCCTGTATCTGGCGCTGGAAGGCAGCGATCCGCGCGGCGCGCTCCTGGGCCTGCTGCGATTGCAGGTCGCGCAGCGCCTGCTGTCCGGCGCGCTGCTTCTCGCTCCGCTCGGTGTCAATCTGTCGGAGCGTCTCCTGGAGCGCCTTATTGCGCAGCTTCTGTTCTTCCGCTCGCTGCTCTTCTTCGGCGGCGATCTGTTCCTCACCGGCTTCAACCGCCTTAATCGCGGCGGTGATGTTGCGATCGGCCATCGCGTCTTCCAGGTCCTGCGAGGTCTGGCGGTTAATGTCCCGGATGCGGCGCTGGTGCGCCTCGGCCTGACGGATATCGTCCTCGCCGGCCTTGCGCAGCGTCTCGGCGCGCTTTTCGTCCTGCTCGGCTTCTGCTTCTGCCAGGCTGTTGAGGATGTCGGCGCGCTTTTCGGCGCCCTTGACCTCTAGATCGGCGAGGTCTTCGGCGAGCTTGGCGCGGTCCTTCTGCCGCTTGCGCAGGTAATCCTCATGTTCGCGCTCGTCCTGCCGCTGGCGGGTAAAGGCGGTGTCGGCGGTCTGCTGCTCGAACTGGCGTTCTAGTTCGGCCTGCCGGCGCGCATTTTCGACCCGGCGCTCCAGGAAGTCGGCCATTTCATCCACGACCTTCTGGGTGGCCTTGAGCGCGTCGGCCTCTTTTTCCCGCGCCCGAATGAGCGGCAGCACCTGTTCGACCAGTTCTTTTTCCGACGCCAGCAGCGCGCCGTTGCGCTTGGCAAGCTCGCGGAGCGTCTCGTTCATGTCTTCGCCGGCGAGCTTACGCTGGATGGCGAGTTGCATCTCTTCCTCGACTGCCGCGCGTTCGGCGCGGATGCGCTCCAACTGCGTGCGCGCCTGCTCAGACGACAGGCTGCGCGCCTGGTCGTAAATGCGCATCTCGGTGTCGATGCGGTCCTGCGCCATCTGGGCGCGGCCTTCGGCAAGACGGCGCTCGGCGTCGGCGGCATCGTTGGCGGCGACGGTCGATGAGTCAAGGCCGCCTTCTAGCCGCGTGAGACTCGCCTCGAGGGTGCGAACCTCATCTTTTGCGGCCTTCAGGTCCTCGACCATCTTTCTGTACTCGGTGCCGCCCGCCTCGGTAAATAGATTGATAATGTCCGGGCCGAGGCGCTTGGTAAGGTCGATATGAAGCTGTTCGGCAACCTGCTCTTCGAGATAGGTGACGCCACGCTGAAGCTCGTCGCGCGCCGCTATCGCCGCCTGAAGCTCGCGCTGCTTCTGCTCAATCTCCGCCTGGATATCCGCTGTCGTGCCAAAAAGTAGCAGATCGGTCGTCTCTTTAAGGCTTTCGCGCCAGGCACGCAAGGCGCCAACAGATTCTTCCGTGGCCGCTTTCGTGTCTCGCGTCACAGACAGGTACACACCCGCCGCCAGCGCCACCGCGCCAAGCGCCGCGCCGAGCGGGACAAGGTTGGTCAGGGATAAGCCCGCCTGCTGCGCCAGCTTGCCCAACTCCGGCGGCAGGCGCTTGAGCGCCTCAATCGAGTCGAAGATATCCGCCGCCAGATACAGCCCCTGACCCGCGCCGCGCGCACCAACCCCGCCCGCCAGCCCTGCCAGCGCCGTACCCCGGCTGGCGATATCTCCGTAGATATCGGACTGTTCGCGCGCCTGCCGCAGACGAGCCTCATAGTCAAGGATGCCGTCGGCGCGCTCGAAGGTGCGATCCGCTTCCAGCGCGGCTTTGCGCAGAGCGTCGAGACTGTCTTTGGCGTCCTGGACCGCTGTGCGCGTCCGCTCGACCTTGCGCGCCGTGCGCTCTGCCGAGTCGCCAAACTGATCCTGCTCGCGCCGGCCGGCGGCGAACCGCTGCTGCGCGTCATTGACGCCCGCGCGCAGCTGCTCCAGGCGCGACGCGACCTTTCCGACAGACTTCGCCGCCTCGTCGGAGCCTTCGGCCTTCAGGCGCAGGATGTATTCGCGGATCGTCTCGTTAGCCATGTTCGGCGTGCACCCATTGGTTCAGGACTGCATCTTTGGCCCACTGCGGCACTTCCGGCGTTTCATGCGCGGCGATCAGCCTGAGGAAGAGCATCAGCGCGTCCACAAACTGATCGTCCTGGTCGTCAATCCCGCCGGCGCGCGGCCAGACTTTGAACTGCGTGCGAATCACCAACTCGATGTCGCGCCGCAGGCCCATCTCCCACTCGCCAAACAGGATACTGATGTCGGCGACATCGGGAACCGCCTCGTCGGGCGGGTCGAAAAACGTCTTGGCGTAGCGCCGAATCGCGCGTTCTAGCTCGACTCGGCGCTCGGCTGTTTTTTTCGCTCTGCCTCGGACAACTCGCGCGTGGGCAGCAGGTCGCGCGGCCCGAAGGCGCGATCGACGTCCTCGACCGCCTCATACCACAGGTTGAGGAGGGGATCGTCCCAGTTATCCATCTCGGCATACGCGGCGCGCCAGGCGTCTACGCCATCGCCAAGGTCCGGGAAGCTGATCGCCAGCCCCTCGATCTCCGTCGTCTGCGACGCCAGGCGCGCGAACACCTGCTGATGCGTCTGGTCCGAGAAGTCCTCGGCAGGCGGGAGCTGCGCGACGATGCGCTGCGCGGTCTTGGCGCGCCCGACGGTGCGCCGCACGACTGTGATATGCCCGTCGCCCCAGTGGATCGTTTTGCTCGGCCAGGAGCCGTTGTCGGCCCCTGGCTGCTGTTTTCCCGTCAGCCCCATGCTAGACTCCTGGCAGGTAGAAGAACGGGATTTCGATGATCTCCCCGGCGGCGGGAATCGCCCCTGCCTCGAAGGTCAGCGTCTTGGTCTCCGGATCGACGGTGAAGTCGGTCGTCGGCGTGAGATCGACACCATTGGTGGCGTCATACGCGTACACCACCTGCGGGTTGGCGGTGTGATCGCCCGCCGGGGTGAAGGGCAGCACCACATCGTCGGTCGTGCCATCGCCGACAAACGCGACCATCGTCATCGGATACGGCGCGGCCCAGAACAGAATCTGCGCCTGCGTGCGTCCGTGGTCGGCCAGCGTGAGCGCCTCGCCCCAGGGCATGCTGGCGGCAGGCTTGACCGCGAAGTTGAAGTTCATGTCCACGCCTTCGCGCTGCGGCATGGCCGCGGGGGACATGGTCATCGACGCGCGGAAGAAGTGGCCCCAGTAGATATCCAGGCCGCGCAGCGCGCCCGGCTCGTGGCTGGCGCCCCAACCCATGCTGATGACGGAGAAGGTCGGGAATCTCTCTTCCGGCCCGCCGTCGGCGACAACCGTCATCGGCCCCTTGGTGTAGACCTTCGAGTTCTGGATGGCGGCCTGCAGCGCCATGTCGAAGACAATCCCGGCGCCGGTGCCCGCTGGCGGCTCCGCCGACGGGAAGGTGAAGACGTCTTGCAGATAGCCGTTGCCGACGCGCGCGACCTGCACAGGCTGCCCGCGCGACACGTCCACATTGCTGATACCCTTGACGAAGTGCATCCCGGCGCTGGCGCCGTTGGCGAGCGTGCCGGTCAGGCCCTTCGGCAGACCGTCTGTGCCCAGCCGCGCGACCTGCAGCTCCTTGATGCCCGTCATGCTAAACGATTGGTGTGCCATGGTTCACTCCTGCCGCCGCGCGGCGGCGCTGCTATTCGTCGTCTTCCACGACGTCCAGTTCTTGCGTGTCGTCGGCGGCCAGGGCGTCTTCCGGCTCCGGCTGCCATCGCGCGACAAAAGCTTCCGCCTTGGCGCGCACCTGCTCGCGCTGCTCGTCGGTGAGCTGCGCATACTCGGTGGGCGTGTAGCGCGCCAGCACGCCCGGCACGCCCGCCACCGGCTCGGTCACGGCGTCGCTATCCAGCATGCGCCCCGACAGCGCCGAGACGTAGGAGGTCGAGACCCAGACGCCGTCGATGGTCACAATAAACCCGTCGCGATTGCGCTCCAGATCAGTCGCCATAGCCCACCTCGAAGGGAATGGTTAGCTCGAAATCGAGCGCGTACAGGATGGACGCCACCGGCAGCCGGAGTTGGTTCAGGTCCGGCTGCCGCATCTGCCGGATGGTCACGCCCTCCGGCGCAAGGAAGCGCAGGCCGGGCAGTCCGGGCGGATTCATGCGCCGGTGCGTCTGGAAGTAGCGCATGACCTGTGGCAGCCACGTCCAGGCCTTGTTCTGCACGTTCGCCACCGCTTCGGCATCGTGCGCGACGTCGACGGCATTCCCCAGCACCAGGCGCATCCCGGCGACCAGCTCGTAGCGTGTTACGTCTTCCGGCCCGGTCGGTGTTCCGAGCGCCAGCGGCACGTTGAGCCAGTACGGCGGCTCGCCGACTTCGTACCAGCGCGGATACGCGCCGGTGGCCTCTGGCACGGCCAGGCGTTCCATGTCCAGGAGCCGCTCAACCACCGCATCTACGGCCGTTACCAGCGTATCAGCCATGGCGCTGCGCCTCCATCAGCATCTCGTCTAGCACGTGCGGCCAGCCGTCCTCGATGCGATCGCCCAGTTCGAGACTGAGCGCCTGCAGGTGTTCAAGTGCCGTCGGCCATCCGGTGACGGTATGGAACCACTGCTTGTGCAGCGCCTGGTCGTCACCGTAGACGTACTGCGCCGCGTCATTCAGGTTGTAGACCTGGACGCCGGTGAACCCGGCCTGGTAGTCGGCGATCACGTGCCAGTCGTGGATCAGCGTGTTCGTGCGCCGGTACGGAATGCCGGCGCCGAATCCATTTGTAGCCCAGTACGCCTTGCGCTGTTTCTCGCTGGTCCACTCAAGCGGGTAGTCGCCCGGCCACTGCCGGCGGGGCGGCGCGACACGCAGCGTCTTATCCACATAGTGCCGCGCGTACGGCACGATATCCCGCCGAACCCAGCGATCGACCTCCTCAGGGAACAGCGCGAACGCTTCCTGAATGTCGCGAATCCAGCCGGTATCGAGCGCCGCTTCCATGCCGAACATCTGCGCTACCTCGCCGTAAAGTAGTCGTCACGGGCCACCGGTGGCGCGACGCCGAAGATCGGGTCACTCTCGCCTTCCGGTGACTGGTCGTTCAGGTGCTGCTCGCCACGCCGCAGGCGGGCCAGGAAGTCGCGGTAGTCCTCTTCCCATCGCTTGACGCGCGCGGGAATGTGATCGCTCGGCACCGCGCCATAGTGCGCGTGCCAGGTGATGGCCGCGCTCTTTTCGGCGGTGTATCGCTTCAGGACCTGAACATCCCGCGCGCCGGTGGCGGGCACTGTCTCATAGCCCTGCGCGTGCAGCACGCCGTCGATTTCCGCCGACACCTGGTCGAGCCAGTTTTCGACGTCGTCCTGCGTCGGGACGGAGTCCGGCCCGATCGTGACTCCCGCGCCCGAGGCCGAGCGCAACAGCGCCTGAACATCCGCGACCGTGGCGTAGGCCATCAGTCCTCGACCTCTGCCTCGCCGGACTCTTCCTCATCGAACGGCACGATCACGCCGCCGATGGCCAGCGCAGTCACCGCCGTCCCGTCTTCGAGGATCGTCTCATGCACTTCGAAGACCCCGGCGTCGATCAGGGCGTCCATCACGTCGGCTTTCTTGGTCGAGGTGATCAGGACGCCGTGCTCGTCGGCGATGGCTTGCAGATCGGCGACGGTGTACCTGTCAGCAATCAGCGTGTGGTACTCGTCGCGGAAGCCGACCGGGTCGAGCACCGACCACAAACCGGACCCCTGCAAGTGTGCGAACTCCACGAGCGTCTCCGGCGCGGCGGACGCGTCCGGCTCCGGCACCGGCTCGGCGGGCTTTCTGCCCTGCGCGGCCAGGTAGTGCGCCATGCGCTGCTCGAACGCCACATCCCAGACATACCCGCACGCCTCGCAGGCAAACGAGTTGACGGTGCGCGTGGCGCTGCGCTTGCCACAGTTGATGCAGATGTGCATCGCTCTTTCTCCTTGGCTTCAGAGGGGCGCGGATCGCGCCCCCTGCTGACTGTCCGTCGCGAGCCGGCTTAGACCGTGCCGTTGCTCCAGTAGGTAAAGCGCCAGTTGCCCACGGCCTGCGCGCTCGCCCCGCCAACGACATGCCGGACCTTGTAGTCCACGGCATCCGTGTCGTAGTCGCCGCCGGTCGGATCGGTTGGCCCGGCGCCCAGACGAATCTGGTTGCTGGCCTTCATGAAGAGCTGCGGCTCCTCATAGCCCGACAAGAACGCGACTTCCGCCGCATGCCCTTCGCGCGGATCGGCGAAGAGATACCAGCTCGTCGCCCCGTTGGCGGCGTCCAGGATGCTGATGTACGGATCGACCAGGATTTGGAGCCGCCCGCGCATGACGTTGTCCGACGGCCAGGCGACGGCCGTCGCCGGCGGCTGCAGCGGCGGCGTGCCGATCCACTGCACTTGCATCGTACCGAGCAGGCGCTGGGCGGTCAGTTCAAGCACCGGATCCACCACGAGGTAGGCCGGACGGTTGAAGATGGGCTCGCCGTTGGCGTCCCGGAAGCCCGCCATCGTGTTGTACGCCGCTTCCAGCGCGGTCAGCGAGAGCGCTGCTGTCCCCGCGTTGCCGAAGCCGGCGTTGTACAGCGCCGCGTTGGCGACGTACAGGGAGCTGGCGAAGCGGTTTTCGGTGCGGCGTGCGGCACGCCCGAGCACGCTCGGCATCTGCCGGAGCGCGTCCAGGTCGTCATTGACCAGCGCTTCCCAGAGGATCGGGATGCGGCGGCCATACTTGTTGATGCGGAACGAATAGCTCGTCTCGTCCCGATCGCCCGCCGGGTAGTTGGCGCCCTGCGCCACCCGGTCCAGCACCTGATCGCCATCGCTGAAGCGGTAGCGGTCCACGGTGCGGAAGTCGCGCACCACCGACGTGCGCAAGAACTGACGCCAGTCGCTCGGCGCCTCGCGGTACTCCTGAAGCACCAGGCGATCGAGCGTGTCGCCGAAGTAGATCGGGAAATCCGACGTGCTCAGCGCCTCACGGAGCTGCCACATCGCCCGCCGGCCTGCGAAGACCTCGGCGGTGAACTGTGCGGCCTCCAACAGCCGCTGCTTATACTGCGGGCCCTGCCGGCGGCGCAGTGCTTCGCGCACCGACACGTCCCCCTCTTCCGAGCCGAACAGCCGCTGGACGCTGGCTTCTTCGGCGCGGATGGACTCGATTAGCTGCAGAAATTCGGGCATTGTCTCTTCTCCAGGCTCGCCCGCGCGAGCAGTCTCTGATTAGCTCTGCGCCGTTACCGGATCGACGCTACCCTGCGCGCGCGATCTGGATCGTGGTCGTCGCGCCGGCGACCACGGCCCCGAGCGCGTACCCATAGAACACGCCGTTGGTGGCGTCGGCATTGACGGCCGCGCCGTCGAGATACAACGCGTCACCGATGTTGACCGCCGCGTTGCCCTGGCCGTCCGCACCCACCACCGGGCGCTCGACCACGTAGCTGCACGGCAGCATGACCGTCGCGACGCCCGCCGCGTCGGCATCGGTGATGAGGTCCACGACCAGCGCGTTGCCGATCCCCGCCACATCGCCCGACACCAACCCGATGCCGGCCGTCATTTCGAGACGCAGCCAGCCTTCGCCCTGGAACCGGATGTTATCTGCCATCTGCCTTCTTCTCCTCGTCTGGGTGCGCGCCGCCTGCCGGCCGCTACCATCTCACAGTTGAGGTGCGGAATATTCCGCACCTGCGGCGTTTACCGCATGCTCGCGATCACCGCGTTGAGTTGCTCGTCTAGCGCGCCCTCATTCGGTGCTTCGCTCAGATCCGGGCGAGCGGTGCCCCCGCTCACGGCGCCGTTGGGCACGAGCTTGGCGATATACGCCCGCTCCGCCTCGACCACGCCCTCGACCGCGTCCTTCAGTTCGTCCGCCGTCTGCGTGCTGCCGTGCGTGCTGTACGCTTCGGTCAGCCCGGCCACCTGCCCGGTGATGCGCTCGCGCGCCGCGTCGGGCAGCGTCTGCGCCTGCCCGAGCACGCCTTCCACGATGGTGCGCGCTTCGGCGCTGCGTGCCTCACGGAACAAGCGGGTGTTCTCCTCGATCAGGCGCTGGTTGTCCGCCTGCGCCTCTTCGAGCTTCTGCGTGTCTCCCACATCTGCCTCCTGGAGTGCTCTCACTTCGGGTTGTGCCTCAACGAGGTCCGGCCGCGTGGCGGCCAGATCCTCGCGCGTCACCTGCTGGAGCACGGCGCGCGTCAGCGCCGCGCGATCGCTCTCGGCCAGGCGCTCGAACCCCCCGCCCGCCGCCGCGACCGTGACCACGTCCACCGAAGTGAACGGGTTGGCCTGAAAACTCTCGACAATGAAATCGCCGGACTTATCGCGCTTGCCCTGCCCGAAGGCGCGCAAGCTCAGGCCGTCGATAATGCCCTCGGCGATCTTCGTGCGGAGCGAGGTTTCCGCTTCCGACACGTGGAACTTCCCGCGCAGGGCGGTCTTGCCGTCCTTCGTCGTGCCGATGTAGGGCCCCTTGACCCGCCCTACCACGTCGCGGACGCTGCGCTCCGGGCGCTGCGCTTCCTCGACCGCGGAAGGGTGATCGGCAAACATCAGCGCGCCGTCGAAGATGCGCACGCCGGATTGCAGTGCCTCGCGGGTGTAGACGTTGCCGTTGGCGCTCCGGCCCTCGACGACGATCACGCCGTCGATCGCGCCGTCGTCCGTGGTGCGGACTTCGCGCACCGGCAAGCTCACGTCAAAGCGCAGCGACTCGGCCGCGGCTTCGGCGACCGGCGCATCGGGCGCCGTATCGGCGCTGGCCACGTAGTCGAGCTTGACCTCCTGCCACTCATCAGGCCCGGCAAACGTGACCGCCTCGTCCGTCGCGCTCATGTCCACCTGGTAGTAGCGCTGGGCGTCCGCCTCGTTGCGCTTGACGATGATGCGATCGGGGAAGACGTCCACGACCCACGGCACCGGCACGCCGTCATCAGAACTGTTCTGGCGCCACCACGCATCGCGGATCCGGTTAATGAAATCGTCCAGGCTTCCGCCTGCTTCACGCACTAGTGCAGCGCCCATGCTACTCTCTCCTGGATGTCCCACATTTCACGAATGACCTGTGCCTCGTCATGGCTCAGATCGTCGGCTTCCATCAGCAGCAGCCCGACGCTCTGCGCCACGCTGGCCGATTCCTCAAGCACCGCGAACCGCTTCGGGTTCCACTCGCGCGACAACCGGATACAGTCGTCGCAGTGCTCGGCGGGGCGGAGCTTCCAATAGACGAGCACGGCGATGACCTGCCCCGCGTCGCCGCGTTCATAGTCAAATTGCAGTCGGCATTTACAGTTCGTCCGGCAGCGCGTTTTGCCATCGCGCGGCGCCTGCGGCAGCTTGACCGGGACCGCGCTGCGCCACATGCTGGCCTGCGTCGATCGGGCATAAAGCTTGGCGCGCTCCATCGCGAAGGTGATCGGCTTGCCGGCTTCGGCCCGCGCCTGGATCTGGGCCGCGAACCGGTCCAGGTAGCGATACTGCCGCTTGAGTTCTGGCCCGAGCTGCAAATACTCGCGGCGGTTGATCTGCGAGCGCACGCCGCCCTTGCCGACAACAAATTGCTCGTGATTGCCGCGCCGGAGCTCCGCCTTCATCGCCTCCTGCCACTGCGCAACGGTCATCTTGCCGTCGGTCAGGTCGCGTGTGAGCCCTTCGATCCGGCGCTCGCTCATCAGGCGCAAGGCGTTGGAGTAGCGCCGGATGTCGTCAATATCACCCAGCGGACCCGGCACGGCGCGCCTCCTCCACATCTTCCAGGGTCAGCCCGAGCGACTTCAGGAGATCGTCCAGCTCGGGCATGTCCTCAAAGGCGTCGAAGTAGCTGTCCACTTCCTTGCGCGTGATGGGCTCGACGGACGTCGCCTCATCGGCGGGCAGCTTGTCGCCCACGTCCGGCGGTTCATCGGCGGCTTCTTTTAGCCGGGCGCGCGCTTTGCGGACAAACGCCTCCGCGGCGATCTCGCCAAACGACCGCGCCGGTGGCAGCGTCAGCGTGAAGCCGGTCGCGATCATCTCTTCGACAATGTCGCCGACGTCGTCAAAGCCGAGGATGGTCAACGCGCGTTCGGCCATGCGATCAGGCGGCACCATCTGCTGCCCGGTCATGCTCTCGGCCTGCGCGATGCTCGCCAGCGCCGCCGACTGCACCGCGACGTCGCGCTGCACGATCGGCGGCAAGGTCACCGTCACCGATAGATCCACGTCGCCGACGGGTTCAATGACCCACATCGGCGATCCGCCAGCCGTGTCCTGAGAGACCTGCGCCTTCCCGGCGAGCGCGCGACTGAAACGCGCCCCCTGCTGCACGACGAAGCTCAGTATGTCGCCCAGCACGTCTTCCCATGTTTGCTGCTCGAACTCAAACATCTTGAGCATGGGCAGCTCCATGCTCGTCGCCGTGGCGAGGTTGGCCTCCGGCGTGCCGAGGTAGTGCTCGAAGATGCCGCCTGCGCCTATCCCCGCCATCTGCTTAAACATCCGCATGTCCTGGTAGGCATTCGACGCGCCCGAGTCGGTCTTGAGCTGCTCCAGGCTTGACGCCTCGTTTTCGATGAACGTCTGCGCGGCCGGCTTGCGCTCCGTGCCCTCGCCGCCCAGCCCGTAGCGCTCGCCCATCTCGAACGTGCCCCACTGCTGGATCACGCGCTGCAGGGCGGTGCGATTGCCCTTAATCTTCTGCTTGAAGGCGAAGGTCGCGAGGGCGAGCGTCAGCGTGGCGCGGTCTTCCATGAACCCCTTGAGCGCCTTAATCCAGGGCAGGCCGGTGGCCAGGTGCGTCAAGCCGCGCCAGCCGAGCGGGTTGGTGACGACGTGCATCACGTAAATCTCGGTGTTCGCCGGCCAGTGCACCTGCGGCGGATGCGGCCCCGCATTGCGCCAGTCGGGGATGTACTCGGTGACCTGCTGCCCTGTCTCGTACTCGCCGCGCTTCCAATTGAAGACCTGCGGGCGGTAGACGCGCTTGAAATAAACGGGCATCGCCGGATCGCCGGGCGCCGTGACGATCTTGTCAATCTCGGACGGATCGAGCGTCCGCACCGTGACTCGCCCGGTGTAGGTCGAGACGTAGAAGACAAAGAACAACTCGCCGTCGAGCTGGCGATCGGTGTTGAGCGCCCACTGCGCTTGCGCGCGAGTCAGGCTGGCACGGTTGCGCGCGTCGCGCCAGAACCCCTCCAACCACGCCTGGACGTCCTTGTCGGCAGCTCGAAACGACGCGCCGCGCCCAAACGTGTAGGCGTTGTGCAGCGTGACGGCGTGCGAGGCGATCGGGTCCTGGTAGTAGTACCAGCGCGCCTGCCGGTTGATGCCGGCGCGGTCGATCTGCGCAGCAATCTGCGCGTCGGCGCTGCCCCCATTGCCGAAGCCGATCCAGCCCGGCTCGGCCATCGACGCCAGGCGCCGGACGCTGCCGACCGTCTCCAGCAATTCGGCTTCGAGATCCGCCAGCAGCGCCGCGTCTTCCGCGAGCTGCTGCACGCGCTCGACCGTGCCGTTGGTGGGCTCAGTAGTCGCCAATGTTCACCCTCACGCTTTCGTCGTAGACCGTATCGACGTGTTCCCAAAGCTCAGTCGCGTATTCGCTCGCCATCGACCCGGTCACGGCCCCGTCAATCTTCTTCGTCTCGGACCGCTTGACGATGCGCAGCGCCTCCCCGCCCATCATCTCCTTACCGTCGGCGTTTTGAACATGCGCGCGCAGCTTCGGGTTGCCGGTGTGGCGGAATCGCCCCTCCTGCACTCGCTTGACGAAGTGCGTATCAGCGACCATGCGCGGCGCGCCTTGCGGGAACGCGAAGAAGGGGATGTGCGGATAGCGCTTCGCCATCCGTGTCATGTCGCTGTGCAACTGGTACTCGTCATACGCCACGCCCATGACGTGCCAGCGCTCGATCGCCGCCTTGACGGCGGGGATAAGCGTCTCGTCGTAGTCAAGCTTGCCGCCCTGGGGCGGCTCCCAGATCCACGTCGCCAGCTCGATCACGGTATCGCCGGACACCGTCACGGCCATCAGCGCCATGCTGTCCCCACTGACCGCCGCGTCGGCCGCCAGCCAGACCGGCACGTCATCGCGAATGCGCCGCCGGTCGTAAACTAACCCGTCCCAGACTGGCATGGGGATCAGCGCGTTGATGCTCGCCGTCCACTCGTTCAGGTGCAGGCGCGCAAAGTTGTGCGGGCGTTCGGACTTCTCCTGCTGCGCGTAGTACCGGCGCCCTTCCTCGCCCTGCTGCCAGGGCATGCGGCGCGCCGCGACGCCGGTGTCAATATAGGCGATCAGGCCCGCCGACTCGACGGCGTAGATCGGCAGGTCATCGTCGAGCCGCTCACCTTCGTCCAGCGCCAGGCGCCAGAGCGACCAGAGCAGTTCGCTCTCCCCCTCGTAGCCGGCATAGGTGTCAATAAAACGCTGCGAGAGCGGACGTGTCGCCACGGGCTGCAGCTCGTCCCACATGCGCAGGGCTACCTCGTATTGGTAGCCCCATAGCTCGGTCCAGACCGTCAGGGAGGGATTGGAGCCGGCCTCGCCTTCGTCGTTGATCGGCAGCGCGACGATCTCCGACCCGCTCGGCAGGTGCGTCATGCGCGTGGCCGTGATGTCCCACTGCTCGCGCACAGCCGGCGGCGCCAGCAAGATGCTCTGCTTCACCTTCTTAAAGGCGCGCCCTTGCGCTTGCGGGAGCTTGTTGCCGAGGTTGTAAATCTCCTGGAAGGCGCCCCACGTCTCGGCGGCCCAGCGCGAATACAGCGCGCTGATCGTCGTCTTGCCGCTTTTCTTGATGGTGCTCCACATGCCGGTGGTAAAGCGGAAGCGCCCGCTGACCGGGTGCTGCTGCGTCATGAGGCGCAGCACGGTGCGCTGGTGCGGCTCCAGGACGATCGGGCGGCGCGTCTCCGCAATATAGAACCCCCGTTCGCCTTCGGCCCACTCGCAGATATCCGGCAGCGCGGGGATCGGGCCGGACAGGTCCGGCGCGCGCAGCCCGATGCGCGCCAACGTGCCGTCAACGATCGAGTCAACGGTCAGCATGGACGCGAATCTCCTGCAGCAAAGCGTTGAACACGTCCCCGGCGCTCAGTCCGGCATCCTGGATCGCGCCGACCAGGTCGGGCAGCACGAGGATGACTTCGGTAGGCAGATTGCGGAGCAGGCGCATCTTGTCGACTGCCACGGCCGCGTTCATCACGGCGTCGCGTGACTTCGTGCTGGCGACCACATCCTCCTTGAGCGCGTGCCGCAGATACTTGCGCGCCGTCTCCTCAAACATCTCGTCAAGCGCGACGTCGAGCGCTTCCTCATCGACTGCTTTTTTTTCGTGGTGCAACTCGGATGCAACTGGTTGCAACCGGGCAGCCTGGACCCAGCGGTACACCGTGGACTTGTTGAGCGTTGGCGCGGCCAGCGCCTCGCGGGTGATCTCCAGCGCCTCGCGGGTGATCTCCCCATCGAAGCGCTCGACAATCTTGATCGCCGTTGCTTTGTCGTGCGCGCTGTACTGCCGTGCTGCCACGTCCATCTCCGAGAATCAAAAACGGCCCAACGTCAAAACACGACGCTGAGCCGTCGATACTCGCTGCGGTCCGCTCAGAGACCGCTTGGTTGCCGCCTACCGGATGATCAGTCCGGCAAGATGTTACCCCCGACGGGGCGGCCTGGCTGACCGCCCCGCGTCACGGTAGGGGGAGAGAACCCACAGCGCGTTAGGGGGTAGGGTGTGTGTCTCTCATCAGAACAAGCATAGAACAAAACCTTGTCGATGTCTAGTCGCGCACTTGCGCTAGCGGAGAGACGCTAAAGAGAAACATATGGAGGCTCAATCCATTCGGCATCCACCACCATCAGGCGGCCATCCGTCCAGGCGAGCTTACCTTCCATGATCAGCGCGTTGACGTGCCACCGGACGGTAGTCTCCCCACGATGAAAGGCTTGGGCCATCGAGCGCACCGAAGGAGGAATGCCGCGCTGCTCTTTCGCGGTGCGGCAGATATACTCAAAGATTTGATCGCGGACGAGCGGGCCCTTCTGTGATCGGCGGCTGCTCATCGGCGCGGCTGTCTCCGGTGTTCCTTCAGCATCTGGGCGATCGCCCACTGCCAAAGCGAGCGTGTCGGGAGCCAACGGCGCGGCCAGCGCTGCGCTAGCCAGGAAGCCGGGCGGCGCCCGATCCGCCGCGCCAGGCGCGCTGCCAGAAAACCGCGCGTCGCCTGATCGATGATTCGGGCGACCTGCTCCACGAACGCCTGCAACACTTCCGCCATGATGTCCGCCAGCGTGCGAATCGCCTGCGCCACTGCCTCTACGGCTGCCTGCGGGGCGTCGGGCTGTACTGATGGGTTGATGTGTGCGTTGATGCTCATCCCTATACCTCTCTCACGACACCGCTCGCCAGGGGAGCCATCCTCCCCGGCTCCCGTTTCGCCGCACGTGCCCCCGCTCTTCCAGTCGAGTGAGCACCCGGCGCACCGTCCGATCGTTCTTCGTCGTCATGCCGGCGAGGACGCGGGTCTTAACCGGCCGCCGCGTCCGTCGCCAGCTCTCCGTGATCTGCTCCAGGATCCACCATTCAAACACGGTCACGGTCCACACTTACCCCCGCTCGGCGAGCCGCTGCAGCATGTCCATGCTGTAGGGCCGCCACTCGCCGCCAAACGGCGCGAAGATGACGTCGGGATTGTGACCGTCCCACCCGACCGAGGGCCACTGCTGAAACGTGGGCAGCGCGGGGTGATGCTGCTCTCGCAACCGCTCGATCCCGTTCTGTCCAGCCGACTTCCAACGCATATATTCCGCGCAGGAGCGCAGCGGCGGGGCGATCAGCGGCAGCTCCAGCAGCCGGAACACGTCGCGCTCTTCCCGCGTCGCCAGGCGCTTCTCGCCATGCCAGAGCCACCCCTCGGCGACGCGCATCCCGTCCGGCAGAAGCCCGCCTTTCGCCCGCGGCGTGACCAGCATCTGATTCGCGCCACCGCGCCATTGCTCAAACCCGACGTCCGGCGTGCCTGGACCGGTCCGAATCACGCTGATCAGGCCCCACTGCTCGGGCGTCGTGATAAACAAGTCCACCGACACGCCGCGCCAGACCATTGCACGAAATCGTGCACCCCAGGCGATCGGCGTGTTGTTCGATTTGAGCCGCTTGGCAACCTGGCGGCTTGCGAGCCAGGCGTCTGTCGCATCCAGCAGCGTGTAGCCTTCCGAGATCGCGACGATTTCGATGTCACCGATCTGCGGCTTTCCCCGCCGCAACGACCCAGCCACGAGAATGCGCTGGCAGACGGGCGCGAGCTGGTGCACCAGTTCGCCCGCGTCCGCCGCCATCTCCAGCCATGATCGGCGCTGTTTGCCGCTCACGCCTCACCGTCCTCGTCATACGGCTGGCCCGTTCGAGACATCAGGCGCAGTTTCTTGAGCTGCTCATCGCAGTACGTCGACAACTCTTCGGCGAGATACCGCAGGGCCGTGACATCCCCGTACACCTGCTTCATGCGATCCTGCGGCAGCGCGTAGAGCGTGCGGATCCCGCGAACCTCGAACAGCTTGCGGATCGACTCGTCCGCGTGCTGGAGCGCCTGGCCGAACTCCGCGAACATCCGATAGGCCGCGTCCAGCGGTTCGTCGTGATCGTCGCTGACCGGCTTGGGCGGATCGATGCGCGCGGGAGGGGTGGGAGCAGGGGCATCCGGCAGCGCGTAGCGACCGCCGCCCACGTTGCGAATCCGTCCATCACGCGACATCTCGGAAATGATACCGGACAGTATGCCAGGGTTGACAATCCGCCCGAGCTTGCCGTTGACCGCGAACTCGATTTCTCGGTAGGTCATCGCCGGCTGATCGGCCATGACGTGCTGGATCGCGGTCGCGACTTCGCGCTTCCGATCTGCTGGCGGATCAGGTGCGGAATATTCCGCACCTGCGGTCTCGCGCGCCTCGGCGCGGCGCTGGTTCGACGCCTGGATATTGCCGGTATTGTAGGTCCGACCGTCCGCGCCGATGCGCTTTTCTCCCTTGACTGGTGCATGTGCACCAGTCGTTTTTTCGATTTTCTTGCGCCAGCGTCCGACCGTGGTATGCGCCACGCCAAGCGTCGCGGCAATCGCCCGGTCGCTGTACCCGACCCACCGGTGCCCGCGCTTGTAGCGGCGCTCCAGGAGGTTGAATTTGTCCTCTTCGCTCAACTCCTTGCCGTGGGCGAGGTTGTCCTCTTCGGCCCACTCGATCGCCGCCTCGCGCCCGCCGGTGCGAATTTCAGCCATCAGCGGCGCGAGCTCGTGGACGTCGTCCGTGGGCTGGAAGCGCTCGATCGCGCGGCGGTAGGCTTCAACCCGGTGGAAGCCCGCCGATAGCAGCAGCGGCTCGCCAGCCTGGTACAGGACGATAGGGTCCTTGAACGTCCCGCCGTTCAGCAAAAACTCGACGTACTGCTCGACGCGCGCCTCATCCAGACCACGCGCGCGGACCTGGATCTCCGCATCCACCGTGATCTCCGGCAACCCGATCCGGCGCACGGTCCCATAGATGCGCTGTGCGGCATCCACCGGCGTCTCTGGCTCCTTGAACGGGCCGATGCGCCCGCCTTTCCGACGGTCATTTGCTGCCATTGCAGAGTGCCTCCACGCGGTCTACCATCTCCCAGACCGAAAAGGCCGCTTCGTGATCCGGCGCATGCACGATCACCGGGCGCCCGAACCCCATGGCCTCGGGCCAGATGATCGACAGCGGGATCGGCGGCCAGACGGCGGCGCCGAAGCGCTCCCGAAGCTGAGCCAGGTTCTCGCGGTGCTCCAGCGTCGTCAGGCGGCACTTGTTGGGGATGATCCCGGCGACCCGCAGGTCCTTGCCGTGCATGGCGCGGACCGCCTGCACCCGCTTGATCGACTCGTGCAGCCCGTCCAGGCCAAGCACTTCGAGCTCGGTGGGGCAGATCAGGTAATCCGCGGCCAGGAACACCGCGCTGTGAAGCAAGGACGGCGCGGGCGAGGTGTCGATCAGGCACACGTCGAACAGATCCGCGACTTCGGCGAGTCGCTTGGCGAGCAGCCAGGCGTCGTCAATGTTCAGCGCGATCGTCCGCGTCTCGACGTTCGAGCCGAGCAGGTGCAGATTGCTCAGGCCCAGGCTGCCGTAGCGCTCCGGATCCACCGGAATCGCCACGTCGAGCCACTTCGCGCCGCGCACCATCAGGTCATACAACCCCGCGAACTTCTCGTAGCCGAAGGCGATGGTCGCGTGACCCTGCTCATCGGAGTCGATCAGCAGAACCCGCTTGCCCCGCACGGCGAGGCCTGCCGCCAGGTTGACGAAAGCTGTCGTGCGACCGCTCCCGCCTTTTTCGTTAATTGCTGCGAATGTCAACATATGCTACACTCCTGTTCTCTGAGATGTTTGGGGCTGGCGACTTCCGCCTACGGGGCGGCCGCTGGCCCCACTTCGTTTAAGCGCACCGCGATCGGCACGCCGGCTATCCCACTCACCACCTGATCGAGCATCGTCTGCAGCCGTGCGAACGTCCGCACTGCATGCGGGCGCGGCTGCACCGTCAAAATCCCATCCTCGAAACGAACCGCTTTCGCGTCGCGAAGGTGGGCGTAGGTGTCCCGGTTCAGTTGCATCTGGAGCTGGCCGAGCGTCGCCTGCCAGATTTCACGGATCGTCAGGGTGCCGCCCGGCTTTTCATCCAGCCCGATGACCTCGACCGGAGCAGGCGGATCGAACGGCGGCTGCTCGGGCGGCAGCGGCGGCACGAGCTTGCGCGTGGCCAGCTTGACGTATTCCGGCGCGGGCTCCATGCCGCGCTTCAGCATCGACCGGAGCAGCGCCGCGGGCCGCGTGGTGGTTTCCGCCCTCGCATGCAGCACCAGCGCGATCGCCTCGGTCGGCGCGAACTGGTGCAGCGTCGCGTGCAGCTCCTGACCGAGCCCTTGCCCGTCCGTGACCTCGCCGAAGATTTCAAGCGCCCGGCTGTTCCAGCCGGCCCCCGGGCCCGGGTTCGTTCGTTCATTCCCAGATAGATCAGAATCAGAATCAACTAACTTACTAACTACAGGGGCTTCAACGCGCATTGAGTGCGCGTTTAGAGAAGGGTGCGCGCACTCAGTGCGCGTTGACATTCCGGGAACGCGCACTGAGTGCGCGTTGGGGAAGGGCGTGATCAGTCCCGTCGGAGCGCTCGACGCGTCCCTAAACGCGCGCTGAGTGCGCGTTATTAGAGAGCGAACGCGCATTGAGTGCGCGTTTAGAGAAGATTGGAGCTGATACCGGCGCGCCTTGTGCTCGGGATCGCCAACCGGCTCGATCATCCCGGCCGCGATCAGCGGGGCGATCAGGCGCTCGTGATTCGCGCGCGCCAACCCGAGCTCGTCGCCAAGCGACTTCCCCGTCCAGGCCTGCCGGGTCTGGCTGTCCTCGCCGATGTCTTCGAGCAGGCGCACCAGGGCGCGCAGCGCGCCCGCCGGTGCTTCGCGCAAGGCGGGTCCCACGGCCGCCAGCGCCGCGCGATCGATGATGAGCGCGCTCTGCATGATTTCGTGCAGACATTCAGCCTGCGCGGTACACAGCGCCGAGAGGCGCGCGTTCTCCGCCCTGAGCCGGGCGATCTCGATTCCCTCTACGGTTGTTGCGGATGCTTCCATGATTCCATCTTCCGCTACGGTGCGCGGTTCGCGCACTCGCTTAAATGGGCTTATGCTTGATCGCATCTCTGTGAGCTTTGCGGGAGAGGGACACGCTAAGGGGGAGTGTCGCTATGCAGCTTCAAGAAGCGCTGCGTCTCTATTTGCTCGTAGACCGGGCAGTCTCGACGCAGCAGACATACGAGCGGTTGCTCTCTCGGCTCGTGGCCGATATCGGGCCACGGCGCCACCTGGATCGCATCACCCCCGAAGACCTGGATGCCTACATCGCAGATCTTCGCGGCCAGCGCGTCAAGTACGCGGCCCATCCGACCCGGCCGATCGTGGAAGAACCCCTCGCATCGGCGACAATCGGTAAGTGGATTAAGACGGTCAAGGCGTTTTTTAACTGGTGCACCGAGCGCGAGCTGATCGATCGATCGCCAGCGCGCTACCTCTCGAACCGCCGCCCGCCCCGCGTAGGGCAGGGGAAGGCCGCGCGCGCGGAGGAAGTCTTCGAGGTGCTGGCAGCAGCGCGGTACAAGCCGCGCGATCGCGCGGTGGTCTGGCTGCTATCTTCACAGAGTATGCGATTGTTAAGGTGCACGACCGGCCGGGAGCTACCCCTCCCGGCTTACTTTTTTTGGGCGCGCGGGTTAGTCTCGCACGTTACGATTCGGCCCCAGCGCGGCGCGTGCGCGCAGCGTCTGAGAGGCGACCCACCAGCACACCCACCCGGCCACGAAGAAAGCCGTCGCCAGCGACCCGGCGGCGTTCTGCTGGATCGCGCTGGACTGTTGTTCGGAAAACAAATACCCGGCGCCGGTGGCAAAAGCAGCCAGCCCCGCGACGATCAGCATGGCGGCGACAGTCGAGTAAAGCGAGCGCATGACGACCTCCATTCATGAACGCAGTATTGTTTTTCACGATACTTGACATTACGATCGTGCGCAACTGCTGTAACGCTATAAGTAGCAAAAGTTTCGTAAAAAATTCGCGCGTGCTAGAGTCCGAGCGGCGGCTCGTGTCATGACCACGAGCGCGCCGGGCCGTCGCTCAGGTACACCCTAGGCGACGGCCGCTTGCTCCCCCTCCGGATCATCTCCAGTGTCGTACAAGTCATCGGGTGAGACGCCAAAGAAACGTGCGAGGCTGACGATCATCCCCCCGGACGGCTTGACTACCCGCGCGTTAGCGTATCGCTCGATCGTGTTCCAGCTATACCCGGTGGCCTTTGCGACGTCGTCGTATGTGACGCGCCTCCCCTCGGTAGCCGATTTCTGTAAGAGAAGTTTCTTAATGATTCCTGGCCTCAGTCGAAGTTCGCGGTTCATGTGCCGCACTCTCCTCTCCTGTGTACACCACACAATATAGCACCTGTTATCCCCCAACGTCAATGCCCTTTACCCCTTTCCTGCTTGACAATGCATGGAAAACTGCGTATCATATGAGGTGTAGCACATCATCCACGGTGTTCTTTAGTGCATTGTCCGATAATTGATGTGCCGTCCCGTAAGCTAAATAAAACGCTCGATATCATGCAGAAAGGAAGCCGCAATGCCCCCGAAATCGTCCAACGGCAAGACTGCTCCCCCCGTCCAGACCGCGCCGCCCGGGGTCACAACCGTGGATAAGCGCGACATTCCGCCGGTCCGCCTGGGGGTCACCGACTGGGAGCGTGTCTACAACGACCTGCTCCTGATGCTCGAAAAGACGCCCGCTCACCAGGCTCTTCAGATGACTTTTGAGACCGTGTCACGCGCGAACAATTGCATAGGCGCTCTCAACGGAAAGCTGAAGCGTGACAACCGGCTCGACCAGGTCGAGATCGTCCGACGCAAGGTCGATGACAAGTTTTGCGTCTATGTCAGTCGCGGCCCGAACTACGTGAAGAAAGCCGCCACGCGCAAGAACGGCAAAGCTGATGAGGCCGAAGTCTCAGACTTCGATTAGCGCGAAGTTCCGGCGCATTCCTCCCGTCCGCTTATCAGCCGACCGGGGACCGCGGAATTGACCAAGGGAGTTACGTCAGTCTCCCGCTCAAGGCGCACACCGCGGCGAGCCGTCCGACTCGCAACCGGATGCAGTTCCAAAGCGGCCCCGGCCCCGGCACACGTTACTTCGACCGCACTAATGTTAAGGAGACAAGGAGCTATGCCAGCAATCAAGTTGACGCATGATTTCAAGCTCGACCGGCCCGTTATCCTGGTCACCGGGATCTTCCTGACGAAGCCGCAGGTTGACGCGATCGACGGCGTCGCGCACTCCGAGTATCGCGGCAGCTCCGGCTGGCGCATCTATCCGGCGCGCTCGTGCGACAAGGAACTCGTCACCCAGACCGTGGAGAAGGCGCTCGGAGTGTTCCGCTCATGACCGAGAAAGCCCAAGCGGAACTCAACGCCCGCTTCATCCAGGGCGCGATCACCATCCGGGGCCGCTCCGATAACGGCGCCTGGCATCGGGCGATCGAAGTCGCCCGCCGGTTTGTCGCGTACGGCCTGTGGGACGGCGAGTCGCGCATCGAGTTTGACGCGTACGCGCTGCACGACAAGCTCTTCGGCGTCGCGCAAACGAGCCCGCTGGCCCTCGTCGAAGGGAAGGATTACCGCTTCCCCGACAAGCGCAACCCCGCCAAGCTCGGCCCGAACTGGCCGAACCTCATCACCCGCCGCACGTCGATCATCGACGGCCAGACGCGCTACGAGATCGCCTGGTCAGGGCCAGACGATGAGGCCATGGCGAGCCTCTACGTCCATCCCGACCGCGCTCGGATCGAGCTGGTGGGCGGCTCCGTGGTCGCAGATGGCGAGGGGGACTCTGCCCGCACCGCCTACCGCGCCGCCGATCGAGACCTGCGCCTCTTTCCGCAAGACCCCGCCGATCTGCTCCGTAAGGTTGCTTTTCGAGATGAGCAGGTCCGCCAGCGCGACGCGCTGATTGAAAGCCTGCGCGCCGAGATCGGACGCCTCCAGGATGAGCAGACCTCGCTTGTCCGCAACTTCAAGGACCTGCAGCGCCAGGCCGCGCATGACGCTGAGAACAGCAAGATCGTGATCAACCGGCTGAACCGGCTGCTGCAGGAAGAGCGGAAGCGCTGGACGCCGGACCCGGCCGAGGCGGTAGTTGTGGTCGTGCTCGATCACGAGGCCGACACCCAGACCGACGCCACGACGCAGATTGCCGATCTGCTGCTGTCCGGCTGGCGCGTGGAGCAGATGTCTTCGACCGCCACGCGAACGGTCGTCCTGATGGTCAACCCGAACGCCCGGTTTGCGCGGTCACGGCCGCGCCGCCCGGTAGAAGAGGCCGCCCAATGATTCGCAATGGCCCGGTCTACGTCTCGCATATCCTGCGCCCGCGCCGCGTGGACGAAGCAACCTTCTTCGCGCCGCTCCAGCGCGAGCGGGCAGGCTTTGTCGGCCGCTACGTGGGGCAGAGCATCATCACGCACACCATCTACCAGCCGCACACCGGCACGACCGTCCGTCGGCTCGTCCATCTGGTGGAGCATCCGGTCACCGGCCGCCTGCACAAGGTGCTGGCCGAGGACCTCACCCTTGTCGAGGAGCATGCACGATGAGCCGCGCCACGTCGATCGCAATGGCGACCCAACTCGATCGCGTCAATCGACGCCAACCGGAACAGCGCGCCGTCGATCTGGAGATGGCGAACGCGCGCCTGACCCACCGCCTGGAGTTGGCCCGCGAGCGCATCACGCAGCTAGAGGCCGAGGTCGCAGGCCTGCGCGCCACCCTGTCCGATCAGGCTGCCGCCTTCCTGCCGTCACCGAGCCGCGCCGCGCGCTTCCAGCGCCCGCTGCTTGACGACGAGCGTCCCACCACGACGCTGATGTATGCCGGCCGCCCTGCGACGACCGTCGCCCGGATCGCGCAGCACTACGCTGTGCACCCGAGCACCGTCACCCGGCATCTGCAATCCGGCAAGATCGCCGGTGAGCAGCTTCCCGGCTCCAACCGCTGGATCGTCTATCTCGACCGAAAGATCGGCCCGTTTCGACGTTAGTTAGAGGAGACAAAAGCAATGTCAGAACAGCAGAAACGTTTAAAGAACGGCACGATCGTGAAGAGTCTCCGCCCGCTGCGCTCTCCGCGCGCCGCCGCCGAGATCCCCGCTGGCTCTGTCGGGCTGGTTACGGGGCGCCATTACGAAGCGTGGCTCGAAGGTGATCCGCTCATCCGCGTCAACTTCGGCCCGTACGGTCTGAAGCTCGTGCATCCGGCAATGATCGAAGAGTTGAATGTGGTGATCGCTGGCCCCGACGTCGTCTCGCCGCCCGAGTCGCCCTTCCTGTGGGACGCCCTGGTGCGCCTGTCGGCGAAGCTGCAGGAACTCGAAGCCGAACTCGCGGCCCTGAAAAACGGAGCCGGCGCGAGCACCGCCCACGCCGACTCAAGCACCGGCTGCTAATCCCCTACCGTGTGACGTTCGCGCGGGGCGTGTTCGCATCACGCCCCGCCACCAACAAGGAGTAAGCCAATGCCTGATCAGACTCTACCCAACGACGAGCCGGATTGCCAGCCGTACCTCTACATTGACGGGCAGAACATCATCGTCCGCAACATCTGGGGAATGATCGGCTGCGTGTTCCCTTTCCTCCTGTTTTGGGGCGGCTTCTTCCTCTGCGGCCTGCTAGGGTGGTGAGCGCCATGCCCCGCCACCTGACCCGATGGATCAAGCGCTACCTGTACCGTCATGATTATGAACGGATGGCGCGCCTGGCCGCCGAGGGCAACTACCACGGCGCCGCGATCCTCGCCGACCTGCTTGGCGAGGTCGAGCTCAAACAGCGCTATATGACGCTGCACCGGACCTACATCATCATCGCTCAATCCACGCGCGTCGCGCGCACTCGTGCCGCACGCTTCTACCTTGAAGAGTCGATCCGCTTACGGAGAAGTTGACACCATGACGCAGACAGAAGCGACCCCTGCGGCCGTTCCCGAAATCAAGATTGATGACTGCACCTTTCGCTTTCCCTATCACCATCTCTTCCGTCCGCTGCTCGCGGCGGAATACGACGACCTGAAGGAAAGCATCCGCAAGCACGGCATCCAGAGTCCGGTCAAGGTCGTCGTGCAGGACGGCCCCGGCCTGGTGCTTGACGTGCTCGACGGCGAGCACCGCGTCCGTATTGCCGCTGAGCTCGGCATCCCGGCTATCGACATCAAGCGCGAGCATGTGGTGGGCGATCAGGCGGTGTACGACGAGCTCGCCCGCGAGCTGAACACCGCGCGCCGCCACCTGACCGTGGAAGAGCGCCGCGAGCAAGCCGTTGCGCTGCGCACCGAAGGGCAGAGTTACCGCAAGATCGGCGAGCGACTGGGCGTCGATGAGAAGACTATCCGTCTGGACGTCAAGGCAGCAGGTGCGGAATATTCCGCACCTGACACCGTGACCGGACGCGACGGCAAGACGTACCGCGCGACCGAGCCGGAGCCGACCGATGGGGAGATCGAGATCGCACGCGATCTTGTCTCCCATGCGCTGTCTTACTGGAAGCGCCCTGCGAACCGCGGCTACATCTATAACGCAGTGCAGCGCGACGAAGGCGGCGCAGGCACGACGAAGAAAGCCGTCGAGGCCGCGCTGTACCGAATGGTTCAGGCCGGTTCGGTGGTCGAGCTGAAGGACGACTACCAGCGGCCCGTCTACGCGCTGGCCGATAGTCCGGCGGCCCTGGGCCACCATAGTGACCTAGTCCGTAACTTTAAGGTGACGATCCTCAAACTCCTGGAACAAGGCCCGCGCACGGCCAGGCAGCTCCACGCGTCCTTGTGCCCTGACGCCAACGACAAGCCGCGTGTTGCGGCCCTGTCCCTCGCGCTCAAGACGCTGGTCAGCGAGCACCGGGCGAAGCAAGTGCGCGATCTGTACATCCTGAACCGCGAAGCGCCGCCCGCGTCCATTGACGACCTGCTCGATCAGCCGGTGGTCAAGTCTGCGCCGCCTCAGCACGAGCCGGAGCCGCCGTCGACCGTCGAAGAGTGGGACGCTGCGAACGGATTTGTCGAAGGGTCCGCGATCCCAGGCGCGCACAAGACTGGGAACGGCATGGATGTGCACTACAGCAGCGAGAGCCCCGAGTGGTACACCCCTGCCGACATCATTGAGCGCGTCGTCACCGCCATGACCGGGATTGACCTGGATCCCTGCAGCAACTCGCACGAGACGCCGCACGTCCCGGCCGCCATGCATTACACCAAAGAGGACGATGGACTCGCCCAGGAATGGGAGGGAAAGACGTTTTTAAACCCGCCCTATGGCCGCGAGATTGCGCAGTGGGTTGAGAAGCTGGTCAGCGAGCACAAGGCCGGGCGCGTGACGCAGGCGATCGCGCTCGTTCCGGCGCGCACGGACACAGCCTGGTTTGCAGCCATGCGCGACTTCCCGCGCTGCTTCATCACCGGCCGCCTGACGTTCATCAAGCCAGATGAGGGCGAGGCAGATCCGGCGCCGTTCCCCTCCTGCGCAATCTACATCGGAGATGAGATCGACCGCTTCGCCGCCGCCTTCGCGGATATCGGCGACATCTACGTGCGCTATCAAGCGCCGAAGGCGGAGGACGGTGGCGTACAGCTTTGATCGCCAGCTCGCGCAAGGCGAGCAGGGCGAGACGTTTCTCGACGGCTTCTTTCTACCGTGGTTCACCATTCGCCGGGCGACCCGCGAAGAGCAGCGCCAGGGTATCGATCGCTGGTTTGTCGACGCGCGCAAGCGGCGCCAGTCCATCGAGTACAAGACGGACAGCGCCGCCGGCCGCACCGGCAATGCCTTTGTCGAGACGGTGTCGGTGGACACCACCAACAAGCCAGGCTGGGCCTACAGCTCGCAGGCGGAGACGTTGATCTACTACATCCCTGACGATGGTCTGATCTATGTCATCCGCATGGCCCACCTGCGTCTCGTCTTGCCGGCGTGGGTGCGCAAGTATCCGACGCGCGCCGTTCCGAACGCCGGCTATCGCACGCATGGCCTGCTCGTGCCGTTGCACGAGTTCGAAGACCTGGCCGTCAAGGTGTTCAGCGTCTGAGGGACGCCCATCATGGAACACGAGATTATACTCAAGAAGGTGGACAAGCTGCGCCGCGCCGCGCTCCAGCGGCCGCCCGGCGAGATGTACGTGAAGGTCTATTGGCGAGATGTGCTCGACGTGTGCGATTTTGTCGAGCACGTCACCGGAACGCTCAGTAAGTGGTCTCGCCGCCTCAGTCGAAACGGGAAATAAGCAGATCAGGAATCGTGATGCTCACGGAACAACACCCTGAAACCAATGCGATCGTACCAGCCGGGGAGAACTGGTACGATCG
>JBAYTM010000001.1:0-29238 GCA_041675685.1 Thiohalobacteraceae bacterium | reverse complement strand
AGGAGTTCTTCGAAGGAGAACTGGCTGGGGCGTACATCGGGGCTGGCTTCGGGCATCGAGGGCGCTCTTGGTGATGATGGGGGGGGCCAGGGCTTCCGGGTGGCGCATCGAAGGCGGCTATTCTAACGCAGCGCGCGCCGGGAGAGGAAACCGTGGTCCGATTCGGCGGCCAGCGAGGACCACCCGGAGCCCGAGGTTGCCCCTGTGGCCGCTTGTCTGTCCGCCCGGCCTCATCCATCATTGCGTCCCATATCGCCGAGGGCGGCGATGTTGACTTTTCTTCGCGGCAGATAGGGGTTGAAGATATGGCCGGACTCTCGTTTCCGCTACGCGCAGCGCAGACGCTCGACAGTATCCGGGAACAGCTCGAGGCGCTGTCGGCGTGCGACGATCTGGATCTGGAGATCGTCGATGCCGTGCTCCGGGTGGAGTTCGAGGACGGCAGCCAAATCATCGTCAATCGTCAGGAACCGGTGCAGCAATTATGGGTGGCGTCGCCGCTGGGCCCCGCACATTTTGCCTACGACACGACGCGGGAACTCTGGGTGGACACCAAGACCGGTGAAACTCTGATGGGCGTTTTGAGCAAGGCCTTCACGCTCAAACTGGGCGAGCCGGTGCCGCTGAAGGATTGACCTATTGGGGGCCGGACCGAAAGACCGGTCTGTAGCATCTTCTGATCAGGCCGCCCTTCTGGCGAACGCCGAACGCCGAACGCCGAACGCCGTCGGCCCGGTCCTTCTAGTCGCGGAAATTCTGGTACTGCAAGGGCAGGCCGACGTCGGATTTTTTGAGCAGCGCGATCGCGTCCTGCAGATCGTCACGTTTTTTGCCGGTGATGCGCAGTTGTTCGCCCTGGATGCTCGCCTGGACCTTCAGTTTGCTTTCTTTGATCGTCTTCACCAGTTTGCGCGCGGTGTCCTGATCTATCCCCTGGCGGACTTCTATTTTCTGCCGGGCACGCGTGCCGGTGGTCTCGATCTTGTCGATCTTCAGGGCGCCGACGTCCACACCACGCTTGGCGAGCTTGCCGATGAGAATATCGCGCATCTGGTCGATCTGAAATTCGCTCTGCGCCTCGAGCAGCAGGTTGCCGTCGGTGATTTCGACCTTCGCATCGCTGCCTTTGAAATCGAAGCGGGTGCCGATTTCGCGATTGGCCTGGTCTACGGCGTTGTGGACTTCGTGCTGGTCGACTTCGGATACGACATCGAAGGAAGGCATGGCGAACGCTCCGCTGCAAAACTGCGGGCATCCTACCATAGCGGGCAGCGGCGCTGCAGGGGCCGGCGCCGCGACGTCAATCGCCGGGCAGGCGTGTGCGGATCTGTTCCAGTGCGTCGTCGAGGCCCTGTGAGCCGTTCTGATTCCAGTGCGTCAGCAACGGCAGAACTTTCCGTATCAACTGCTCCCACTGTCCCGCCAGCGGCTGTACCTCGCCGTGGGCAAGCAGCGCGAGCGCTTCATCTACGCTCAAACATGTGGATTGTCCGGGGTCTGCTTCTGCGGCCGGCGCGTCCATCATAGCCGCCACCACGGGCACCGGTGCGTCCGCTTCTGCGGTATTGGACGCGGGCGCCGTGGGCGGTGTGGGCTCGGACGCGATTGTCGCGTCCGGTACATCGGGTCGGGGCGCTACGGAGTCGGGCGCGTTCGCGGCCGGTACCGGTGCGCTCACGACCGCTTCCGGCAAAACCGCATGGCTCGAGACGGCCGGTGTTTCCGGTTCCATCTCGGATTCGATATCAAATCGCAGGACGTCTGCGGAGTCGTCCACCACCGCGCAACCGCCCTGTGCCATGGCGCGCTCCAGACGCTTGGCAAGCAGCGTCAGGAGTTCCTCGAAGCGCGGCGTTTCGCCGGCGCCGAGCGCGACCAGGCTGGCGCTGATGCTCAATGCCAAAGGCGCCCCATTCTTGTCGTTGACGGAGCTCGTGGCGATACGCCGGCCGATGCGCGACGCGAGACGGCGCGCACCGGCGGCATCGGCGCAACAGGTGATCAGGCCGAAGCGCGCCATACTGATGCGCGCGGCCGCGTCCTCGCGACGGATTTCCGCCTGGAGTGCGGCCGTGACCGCCTTCAGGATCGCGCCACCGACCGGTTTGCCCTGCTGGACGAAGATCTTGTCGAAGCCATCCACCTGGAACAGGAGCAAGGCCATCGCGCTGCGGTGACGCACCGCGTGCGCCAGCGCCTGTTGACCGCGCTCGAGAAAGGCGCGCTGGTTGCCGAGCCCGGTGAAGGGGTCGGTGGCCGGCGTCTCGTGCAGTACCGTGGTGGTCTCTTTGAGCTCCTGGGTGGTTTGCTGCAAGCGTAGATGCGAGCGGGTGTGCGCCAGCAGTTGCACCGAGTCGAAGGGCTTGCTGATGAAGTCGGTAGCGCCGGCGGCGAAGGCGCGGGTCTTGGCCTCGTCGTCGTCCTCGGCGCCGGTGACGATGATCATCGGCAGACTGCGGAGGCGCTCGTCGTCTGCATTGCGCAGCCGCTGCAGCAGGCCCATGCCGTCGAGATAGGGCATGGACAGATCGGAAAGCACCAGGGCGATGTCGGGCTCTTTGGTCAGCAGTTCCCACGCCTCTTCGCCGTCGCCGGCCTCCAGCGCCTCGAATTCCTCCTTGAGGATCTTGCGCGCAGCGACACGGATGACGCGAGAATCGTCCACGACCAGTACGCGCGGTTTGGCTTCGGCAGCGGATTCCGTCGACACAAAGACTCCTTATAACGGTCGTGGCCGGGCAGTCGCACCTGAGTGTTCTGAACTCGGCTGCAGGTGATGCCGTTGCAGGTCGTCGGGGTATCAACCTTTCGGTGCACGCAGCGACGCCACGCGGGTGCGTCCGCTCGCTGCCGCCGAAGGGAGCGGCAACGCGATTTCGCTGTCGCGGTGATACCGGGACGTTCGAAGCTGTTCGGCCGGGGACCCGCGATCTTTAGCAAGCCATTGAATAATCGTCGATCCCGTCACCAAGCTTGGGTTCAGATCAGTGTGCGGGGCGCGCCCGGGTCAGGCATCGCCGGCGCAGGGTCGGTTTATGGAGACCTCGTCGACGCTGTCCATCTCCAGTAGCGCAGAGCGGATGCGGTGCTCGATTTCACCGGCAAAGGGGCAGTGCGGTGTAGTAAGTTGAAGTTCGATCTGCACGCAACCGGCATCGAAATCGACCTCGCGGATCATCCCCAGTTCGACCAGGCTGTGATTGAGTTCAGGATCCATGACCTGATCGAGGATGGCGTAGATCTGATTCGTGCTCGGTGGTGAAGCCATGGTGAATCCTCCTGAATTCGTCTATGGCAGGCGATGGTCCGGCGTTCCGGCGTTGTGCGGCAACCTTTGCCGCAGTATCCCAGTCAAGGCCGATGCAGGAATTGCGCCAAATCAACCGCGGCAAGGGCCGCACTAAACCGGCCGCCGCGCGTGTGCCGTCCGAGAGGCGCCCTTATAATCGCGCATCGTCATTGCACGACCATGACAGCCAAGCGCGTGCGGCATGATGCAGCCCTGTAGCGATACGGGACTTGCGTCATGTGGACTAGGCCCGCGCGAACCCGGTGCAGGCCGCGCGTCGACCAGGAGCGTTCGTGAATCAGACTCAATTGCAATTTCTGCTGGAACTGCTACGGCAACCGACGGCGCCGTTTCGCGAACAACAGGTCCGTGCCTTCGCCGAGGCCGCGCTCGACGCCTGGTCGATACCCTATTGTCGCGATCCGCACGGCAACCTTCTGGTGGGCGTCGAAAGTGCTGCCGACTATCGCCGCCTCCTGCGCGCGCGCTCCGACAGCCCGGTGCGGTTGTTCGTCGCACATATGGATCACCCCGGTTTCCACGGCGAACGCTGGCTCGATGCGCGGCGTCTGGCGATCCGCTGGCATGGGGGTTCTCCGGTGAAACACCTGGCCGGTGCGAAGGTCTGGTTGTCGGCAGGGGCGGGCTACATCGGCGCAGGCGAACTGCGAAAGGTCGTACTGCACCCGCAAGGCTACGCGCTCCAGCATGCAGAGGTGCGGTTTGTCGATGACCAGGTGCACGAGGCGGTGCCGATTGCGGGCAACCTGTTTGGCGGCCTCGGCTTTCGCGCACCGGTGTGGCGCAGTGGGCGCCGTATTTATACCAAGGCCGCTGATGACCTGGTCGGTGTGTTTGCGATATTGCAGACCGCCCGCGCGTTGTATCGTCGGCGGCGTGTGCAGCGCCCGCCGTTCATCGGTCTGCTCACGCGCGCCGAGGAGGTCGGCTTCGTCGGCGCCATCGCGCATCTCGAGCTCGGGTGGGCGACCGCCCGCACGCGGCCGCTGATCGCGGTAAGTCTGGAGGCCTCGCGCACCTTGCCGGGCGCACGCATCGGCCAGGGCCCGGTGGTGCGCCTGGGCGATCGGCGCACGGTCTTCGATGCCGACGGCATGCAACTGCTCAGCGAACTCGCCGAGCGGGTGCTGCCCAAGGCGCACCAGCGCCGCATCATGGACGGCGGTGCCTGCGAAGCGACGGCGACGACGGCGTTCGGTGTCCCGACCATTGCCCTGACGGTGCCGCTCGGCAACTATCACAATCAGGGACTCGAAGGCGGGCCCGACTGCAGGCGACCCGCGGGACCGGCGCCGGAGTTCGTACACCTCGACGACGTCGCTGGTCTACTGACCCTGTGCCGTGCCCTGTTCGAGAAACCGGTACGCTGGAGCGATCCCTGGTCGACGACGCGGGCGCGGCTCGGGAAGAACCGGCGCGACTATGCGCGCCTGTTGAGGGAGGATCGGGCGTGATCAACCTGTCGAACGCCGCCCGTGCGCTGCCGCTGGCGCCCCTGTTCCTGCTGCTGGCGGGATGCAGCGCCGCATTCTGGCGACCCCGCCCGGTACCCTTTGCGGAACCGCAAACCGAACTGGTTCTACGACAGCCGGTACATTTCCCGGCGGGTACGACGCGCGTGTATTTCCAGAAGGGACGCGCCGTGACCCAGCGTCAGTTGTCGGTATGGGATCACCACTGCGCACTGGCCATCGACCGTGCGTTGGACAGCGACATCGATGTCCCCGCCGCCCCGATTACTGTTGTACGCACACAACGTCGCAGTACGGTCGGCGAATGGGGGCAGGGCGTCATCACCTATGAGAGCAGCTTCTACTTCAGCGCGGATGCCTGGCCACTGTATGCCTTGTATTGCGAACTCTGGACGCAGCACGACGGTTACAACCACCTGCATCACCTGACGGCGGGGGAGCTTGCCGAGGTGCTCGGCTCATGGGCCTTTCTCGCGCCGCAAGCCATTAAAACGCCTGAATAAAAAAGGCCCGCATTTGCGGGCCGAGATAGTCACAGGGGGCTTTATACCGCCTGTAGATGCTCGATCATCGCCGAGCTGTCCACAGGTCAGGCGCGCTTCTTGGCGGCCTTTTTCTTGGCGGCCTTTTTCTTGCCGGCCTTCTTCTTGGCGACCTTCTTCTTAGCGACCTTTTTCTTCGCTACCTTTTTCTTGGCGGCTTTCTTCTTCCCGCCCTTCTTGGCTACGCGCTTTTTGGCAACCTTCTTTTTGCCAGCCTTCTTCTTGGCGACCTTTTTCTTGCCGCCCTTCTTGGCTACGCCCTTCTTGGCTACGCGCTTTTTCGTTGCGACCTTTTTCTTCGCAACGCGTTTCTTGGTCGCGACCTTTTTGCCGGTCGCGGTCTTCTTCTTCACTGTCTTCTTTTTCACTGCCATGAGGTAACCCTCCTATTAACGGTTCGCGCAACTTAACGGCTCCCGATTATAGAAACTTTAACGAAAAAGAAAAGATACAACCGTAAAATAATACTCAGCGCGACTTTCGGAGGGTAAGTTCATAGTGGACGATAGAGGATGAAACTCAGGTCGTCGGGTTTCGACGGCGTGCCTTCCCGCTCTTCCTGCATGCGCGCGCGGCATTGCTGCTGCAATGCTTTTGCACCTGTTTTTATAGGCCCGCAACGCATTCGCTCGACGATCTCATCGAGATGCAGGTTGTCGAACAGTCCGTCGCTCGCAAGCAACACGGTGTCTCTGCGCGCCAGTCCGACCGGTGCCCCGATCTCGATGCGCATGTCTGGGGTGCCGACCATGTTGGACAGCAGATGGCGCTCCTCGTGGTGCATCGCCTCGGTCGCATCCAGGAATCCGGCCTCCACGGCATAGCCGACCGGCGAGTGCGAGATGGTCTGCAGCTTCATGCGTCCACGTTGACCTGAGATGAGGATCATCGAGTCGCCGACATGGTACGGGCGGATCACCCGTCCCTGGATTTCGATCAACGCCAGGGTGGTCGCCGCACGAACCCCGAGTGCGCCGATGGCGAGATTGGCGCGCTCGATGCCGTCGAGGATCGCCTCGCGCAGCCCGCTGTCCCCAGGCGGCGTCGCCGCAATGCGCTCCGCCAGGCAGCGCAGCGCCAGGATCGAGGCCTGTTCACCGGCGGGTTGCCCGCCCAGTCCGTCGCACACCACCAGCACGCCACTGTCCGCACCCCAGGGGATGAAGCCGATCGCGTCCTCGTTGTCGCTGGCCTTGTCGGGCGCGCGTTGGGTCACATAGGCCACTTCGCCGCCGGCGAACCGCAGTGTCGCGGGCGCCTGCATGTCCGAGGTGCCGATCAACTCCGCCCGTTCGATGGCCGGCGCGGCCGATTTCAATCCCATTCGATGTTTTCCAGGTATTCCTTGAGATCGCCGGCACTGCGGAATTTCTTCAGGATCAGGCTGCGTTTGAGACCGCAGCAGATAGCCTTTATCTGCTGCGGTTGGTTGGCATAGTGGCGGCGACCGCCGATGGCGTCGTAGAAGATGCGTATCAGGTCGACCACGTCGTCGTGGATGTTCTCCTTTCGTGGCGCGCCCCAATGGAACAGATCCAGGAGTTTGAGATCGAAACCGATGCCATAGCGTTGCACGATGATGTTGTCCGCGTGCAGGTCGCCGTGATATTCGCGCATCTGATGGATGCACTCGATCCCCGAGGCCAGGGCGTGCAGCAGATGCAGACCCTGGAATGCGCTCAGGCGCCTGCCGGGTTGCTTGCGGAGAAATTCGCTGAGCAGATCGCCTTCGACGAAGTCCGATACCAGGAAGCTGACTGCGACGCCGCGGTACTGAATGGTTTCCTGCGTGTGGTACTGGATCACGATCGGGCAATGCCGGAGCTTGTGCAGCTTGCGCGCGTAGAAGGTTGCGGTGCGGTCGCGCAGATTGCGGTGCGGGAAAAAGAACTTGGCGGCCCGATCGATGCCGGTCACCCGTTCACGGACCATGTAGACTTCGCCCTCCCAGCCGCGGCCGAGGTGCGAGATCACTTCGTATTTGCGTGCCAGGATCCGCCCAGGCAGGAATTCGAAGCGGTCGATCTGCTTGGCTTTGGTGCCGCGTGCGGACATGGATGTCTCTCGTGATGTATCGCGTTCGCCGATACGGGATTGCAGTCCATTCCCTTGCCCGCCGCCGTCGGACACTCGTCGGCGTTACCGCCGCCTGGCCATTACACTACCAAGCAATGCGTGGCGCTGACATGGACGGCCGCCGACCAATAGCAGCTGCGTTTGCTTTATAGTGGGCCCAAGCGTCAATGGCAAGACACGAGGCAGTATGGCATGAGTGGTTTCCTAGCAAAAAGTCGTGAAGCCGTCGTCGGCTTTATCTGGGACGGCGATCTGCGCAGCATGTCGACTCCGCGCCGGCAGGTCACCAGGGTATTGCGGCTGTCGTATGTCATGTTGCGAGAGTTCTCGACCGGCGAGCTGAACCTGCGCGCCATGAGCATGGTGTACACCACGTTGCTGTCCGTCGTGCCGCTGCTGGCGTTCAGCTTCGCGCTTCTGAAGGGCTTCGGCGTGACCAATCAGCTTGAGCCGGTGCTCTACAGGTTTCTGGAGCCGCTCGGCCCCAAGGGCACCGAAGTGGCGGGATACATCATCGGCTTCGTCGCCAATATCAAGATCGGCGTGCTGGGGAGCCTTGGTCTGGGGCTGCTGATCTACACCGTACTTTCCCTGTTGCAGAAGATGGAGGCGTCCTTCAATTACGCCTGGCGAGTCGAGCAGCCACGCGGATTCGGGCAGCGGTTCAGCAATTATTTGAGCGTCATTCTGGTGGGGCCGCTGCTGGTGTTCAGCGCATTGGGGCTCACAGCAACGGTTTCCAGCAATCGCCTGGTGCAGTGGCTGATCGGTATCGAGCCGTTCGGTACCTTGGTTCTCGAAACGGCGCGATTCATTCCCTATCTACTGGTCGTCGCGGCCTTTACTTTCTTCTATATGTTCGTGCCGAACACCCGGGTGAAGCTGCGCGCCGCGGTCGTCGGTGGGCTGGTGGCAGGCTTTCTCTGGCAGAGCACCGGCTGGGCCTTCGCCGCCTTTATCGCGACCTCGTCGAAGTACGCGGCCATCTATTCGAGCTTTGCGATCCTGCTGATGCTGCTGATCTGGCTGTACATCAACTGGCTCGTGCTGCTGCTGGGTGCGCAGATCGCGTTCTTCATTCAGCATCCGCAGTATCTGACCAGAACACCGGTGCGACTCACGCTGAGCAACCGCCTCAAGGAGCGACTCGCGTTGGCGCTCATGTACCTGGTTGCGGATCATCACCATCGCCATGCGCCGGCCTGGAATGCCGATGGGCTCGCTGCGCGTCTCGATGTCCCGGTTGCCCCGCTGCAGCGCCTGATCACCGCGTTGATCACATTGGGCTATCTGACCGAAACGAATATGGAGCCGCCGAACTTGGTGCCGGCGCGCGACATTTCGACGGTTGGGATAGCGGATCTGCTGGATGACGTGCGGGCGGCCGACGAGAGCAGATTTCTACAGGAGGACCGTCTGCCGGCTCCGGCGCCGGTGGATGAAGTTGTCGAGCGTATCGATCAGTCGCGGGCCGCGGTCCTGAAAAGCCTGACCTTGCGGGACTTGCTATAGCCGGAGGCGGATGATGCGGCGTCGGGCGGTATGCTCCCCCCGGGGATCAGGGGCGATCAGGGGATCAGGGCGTGATCGCCAGCGCCACCTGGTAGAGCGATTCGCCAGTCAGCAATTGGTTGCCCTGGTGGTACAGCGCCAGCGGTTGGCCGGAGAGAGTCATCATCCAGGCGGGGAGATGGCGGCTCAGGGCCTGCGCATAGCGGTGCGCGTTCAGGCCGCACTCGGCGAGCTGCGGGTCCCAGCTGATCTGGACATGCCAACCGCGGTTGCCGCCGAGGGTTTCGGGGGCGAGCGACAGCTCCGGCGCCTGCTCCTGGTGTAACTCACCGGACAGCATCCAGGCGCCGTTGCAAAGCTCGGCCTCGGCGGCGCGTTTGGCGTCGGCCAATGCGATATGCGCGACCGCCTGCGCGACGGTCGCGGTCGCGGCCTGGCTCTGCGGCACCCAGGCGACGACCTGATTGCCGCCATCGACCCGGTACGCCGGGCTGGCGGTCGATTCTGCGCCGTCATGGCCGGCCAGGGCGCAGCCGCAGCCCATTAGCGCGGCCAAGCCGAGCCAGGGGGCGAGATGTCTGCGAGCGAGCGATGACGCCTGGTTCATTTGACGAGTTCCACAGGTGATGGGCGCAGCATAGAGGGTTCGGCCGCCACCGAACGGAACTGCATCCGATATTGATGCGCGCCCGGCACGTCCGGTCGAAGCTGCGGTCCAGGTCACAGTGCAGGAGGGGTTCGAGGATGTCCCGGGACGATGCGCCGAAGCGGTCGAGGCGTTACTGGCGTTGGTTGCGCGACCTCGGTCTGGTGCTGCTGGTGGTGTTCGGCGTGCACCTGTATCAGACCCGCGACACCGTCGGCGGGCCGGCGCCGCCGCTTGCGGGCACGGACATCCACGGCCAGCGGCAGGACCTTGCGAGCCTGCGCGGCGAGCCGGTGCTGGTGCACTTCTGGGCGACCTGGTGTCCCATCTGCGCCCTCGAGCAGGACAGTATCGAAGCAATCGCCGCCGACTGGCCGGTGCTTTCCGTGGCGCTGGAGGATACGGGTTCCGAAGAGTTGCGGGCCTTTATGGCGCGCGAGGGCCTCAGCTTTCCGGTACTGCGCGACGTCGATGGCGGTTTCGCGAGCCGATTTGGGGTGCGCGGCGTGCCGACCTCGTTCGTTGTCGACGGTACCGGGCGGATCCGCTTCACCACGGTTGGCTACACGACCGGTCCGGGGCTACGCTTGCGGCTCTGGTTGGCCGCTAGATAGGCCGGTACAGACCCAATGGAAGCACCATGAGCCGCAGCCCTTTTCAGCACAGCTACGACCCTCAGATCCGGACCGATTCCCGCATAGACCAGTATGTCGAGCATCTGTGCGAACAGGGCTGCCGCGCGGTGCTCGGCTATATCGAGGCGCTGCGTGCGGAGCGGGATTTGCCCGAGTTCCAAGGGCTGGACAGGACAGCAAGGGCGCGGCTGCAGACCGAGCTCGAAACCATCATGGCGGTGTACGAGGGCCGCTGCCGACTGTAGCCGGTATGCGCGGTGCTCGGCGCACAAGGTTCTCGCCTCGCGCGGCAACGCTCCACTCGCACCGAAGCAGCCTACGGTCTGGCCGCCAAGCAGCCCCCTGCGCCGCCTGCCGCGCCGCTCTCAAGCCTCCGCGGCGCGCGACGAACGCTTGCGATCGTGCTCGTGCAGGAAGCGTTTGCGGATACGGATGTGGTTCGGCGTCACTTCCACCAGTTCATCGTCGTCGATGAACTCGAGTGCCTGCTCGAGCGTCATGCGGATCGGCGGCACCAGAATCAGCGCCTCGTCGGTCCCGGCGGCGCGGATGTTGGTCAGCTGCTTGGCCTTGAGCGGATTCACCACCAGATCGTTGTCGCGCGAATGGATGCCGATGACCATCCCTTCGTAGACCTCTTCGGCGTGCCCGATGAAAAGCCGCCCGCGTTCCTGCAGGTTGAACAGCGCATAGGCGAGCGCCTTGCCGGCAGCGTTGGCGATCAGCACCCCGTTGTTGCGGTTGCCGAACTCGCCCTTGCGTACCGGGCCGTAATGTTCGAACACGCTGTAGATCAGGCCGGTGCCCTGGGTGGCGGTCAGGAACTCGGTGCGGAAGCCGATCAGCCCGCGTGACGGGATGATGTAATCGATGCGGACGCGGCCCTTGCCGTCCGGCAACATGTCCTTGAGCTCGCCGCCGCGCATGCCGAGGCGCTCCATCACGGTGCCCTGGTGCTGTTCCTCGACGTCGACCGTCAACTGCTCGAAAGGCTCCTGTTTCTGGCCGTCGACTTCGCGGTAGATGACTTCCGGACGCGAAACGCCCAGTTCGTACCCCTCACGACGCATGTTCTCGATCAGCACCGAGAGATGCCGCTCGCCGCGGCCGGAGACGCGGAACTTGTCTGGGTCGTCGGTCTCCTTCACGCGCAGCGCCACGTTGTGCAGCAACTCGCGTTCCAGGCGTTCCTTGATCTGGCGCGAGGTGACGAATTTTCCGTCCTTGCCGGCGAACGGCGAATTGTTGACCTGAAAGGTCATGCTCACGGTAGGTTCGTCGACCGACAGCGGAGCCAATGCCTCGACGGCGTTCGGGTCGCACAGGGTGTCCGAGATGTACAGCTCGCTGATGCCATTGAAGGCGATGATGTCGCCGGCATTGGCCTCGGGAACCTCGACACGTTGCAGCCCGAGAAAGCCGAAGATCTGCATGATGCGGCCGTTGCGGCGGTGACCTTCGCGGTCGACGATGGCGACCTGCGAGTTGGTCTTGACGCGCCCGCGCACGATGCGGCCGATGCCGATCAGCCCGACGTAGCTGTTGTAGTCGAGCTGCGAGATCTGCATCTGGAACGGACCTTCCATGTCGACCTGCGGCGGATGCACTTTGTCGACGATGGTCTCGAACAGATAGGTCATGTCGCCGCCGCGCACGTCCTCGGTCGGGCCGGCGTAGCCGTTCAGGCCGGAGGCATAGACGACCGGGAAGTCGAGCTGTTCTTCGGTGGCGCCGAGGCGGTCGAACAGATCGAAGGTCTGATCCAGCACCCAATGGGCGCGCGCGCCGTGACGATCCACCTTATTGATGACGACGATGGGTTTCAGGCCGCGCGCCAGCGCCTTCTGGGTCACGAAGCGCGTCTGCGGCATCGGGCCGTCGACCGCGTCGACCAGCAGCAGCACGGAGTCCACCATCGAGAGCACGCGCTCGACTTCGCCGCCGAAGTCGGCATGCCCGGGCGTGTCGACAATGTTGATGCGGTAATCGGTGTCGCCGTGACTCCAACGCACGCCGGTGTTCTTCGCGAGGATGGTGATGCCGCGTTCCTTCTCCAGCGCGTTCGAGTCCATGGCGCGCTCTTCGAGCTTGGTGCGCGCGTCGAGGGTGTTGGACTGTTTCAGCAGCTGGTCGACCAGGGTGGTTTTTCCGTGGTCAACGTGGGCGATAATGGCGATGTTGCGAAGGTTCTCAATCACGGCGGCGCACCTGGGGAAAAGAGCGCGGGATTATACAGGAGCGGCGGATCCGGCGTAGCGCTAATTTGTCGACGACCGCAGGAGCACAGTCAATGGTCTTTCAGAGAAGCCTCGAGATCGCCACCCCTGGACGCGGCAGTCAGGCGATAACGCAGGAGATTCAGGGTCATGTGGCGGATTCCGGCATTGTTACCGGGATCGCCCACCTGTTCCTGCACCACACCAGTGCGTCGTTGATGCTGTGCGAGAACGCCGACCCGGAGGTGCGGGCGGACCTCGAACGCTTCATGGCGCGGCTGGTGCCGGACGGTGATCCGCTGTTCCGGCATCGCGACGAGGGCCCGGACGACATGGCGGCCCATGTCCGGACGTTGCTGGTCGGCTCGACACTCTCCGTACCGGTCGTCGCCGGCCGTTGCGCCCTGGGAACCTGGCAGGGCTTGTTCGTTTGGGAACACCGGACGCAGCCGCACCGGCGGCGCCTGACATTGACCCTGTACGGCGAGTAGCACCTGCGTTGCCGAGCCGACCGGACAGCAGGAGGCTTCGCTGGGCTCCGTGCGGCCCGGAGTCGGCGATCAGCCTGCTGCGGGAATTCAATGCCGGCTTCTGTGGCCGGGCGATCAGCGAAGTAATTCGGGTCAATGCGGTGGGCGCGGTGCCCCCGTGGATGCCTGCTTCGACGGCGCCTCGACCTCATCGGTCAATTCCGGGACCTGGGGCGCATCGCCCAGATAATCGTCACTGTCCGCCGTGTCATCTGGCGTAGCGGAATGAGGTGCCGCGGTTTTCGGCATGCCGTACCCGGCCTCGGACTCGGCCGGAACATCCGTCGCCGGCACATCTTCCGGGGGCCGAGGTGCGGGGTCGTTCGCAAGCTGTCCGCGATCGGTGATTTCCAGTTGCAGAGACGGAGGTCGCTCCTCACATAACATCTGCGCGCCGCTTGCCATGTGCTGATACACGGCGCGGTAGCGGCCGGTCATGTCCTCGAAAAGCTCCGCGGTCTTGCGGAAGTGCTGATCGACTTTGCCACGGTAGGCGGCGTGGTCGGACTGCGCCGCGCGCAATTCCCCCTCCAGGGCCTGAATGCGGCCGCTGCGCGGCGCCAGCAGGTACGCCAGCAAAAAGCCGACTCCCAGACCGAACGCGAAGGCGATGACGCCGATACCCCAATTCCAAGCCATGCGGTCACCAAATAGAGGTTTGTGGTGGAGCGCCCAGTATACCGGTGCCGCGGCGCGCTGGGCAGGGCGCTGGCGGAGCAGCGCGCCGTTACGCAACCCGGGTGGTGGCCGCATCTACTTTAAGGAAGGTCTGAACAATCCGTCATTCCGGCGCAGGCCGGAATCCATGCATTTGAATTTCTGGATTCCCGCTTTCGCGGGAATGACGAAACTGGGATTGATCAGAGTTTCCTTAAATGAGAATCCCGCGCAGCCGTTGGCGTGGCGCGAGGACGCGGCGGCCGATGGCGCGCTTTGCGCACGAGCGGGATCAGCACACGCGATTGCGGATTTCGCCGGCCAGAAATGCCTCGATGTTCGCCGTCAGTTCGTCCACCAGCCGCTGCCGCGCCTCGCAGCTGGCCCAAGCGACATGCGGTGTGACGATCAGATTGGGCAGGCGCGCGAGCAGCAGCGGGCTCCCATGCCGGGGCGGTTCTTCGCGCAAAACATCGATGCCGGCCCCGCCGAGCCGGTCATTCTGCAATGCCGCCATCAATGCGTGTTCGTCGACGAGCCCGCCGCGTGCCGTGTTGATCAACAGGGCAGTCGGCTTCATCAGCGCCAGTTCACGCGCCGTGATCAACCCTTGGGTATTGCTTGCGAGCGGACAGTGCAGACTGACGACATCGGCCTCGCGGAGCAGCTCTTCGAGCGGTAGCCGGCCGCTGCGGTCGTCGCCGCCGGGGCGTTGGGCAATCAGGATCTGCATACCGAAGGCGCGACCGACCGACGCGACCGCTTGTCCGAGTTCTCCATAGCCGACGATGCCGAGCTTCGTGCCATGCAGTTCCTGGGTGGGATAGTCGGTGATACAGAAGTTGCGTTGGCGTGCCCAGAGGCTGCTTGCACCGTGCTGCTGTTCACTGAGCCGGCGTCGCAGACTGAGCATCAGCGCGAAAACGTGTTCGACGACCGAATGCGTCGCGTAGCCCGTGACATGCGCGACGGCAACGCCGCGTTCGCTTGCGGCGCTCAGATCGATATTGTTGGTGCCGGTCGCGGCAATACAGACCAGGCGCAACTTCGGCGCACGCGCAAGCAGCGTCGCATCGATTACGAACTTGTTGGTGACTGCGACCGTGGCGTCCTGCAGGCGCAGCGCGGCCTCGGCGGCGCTGCTGTGGTTGTACGTGTCCCAAAGCGGCAAGGTCTTGCGCAATCCGCTCAGGTCGAGATCCTGAGGATGCAGTGTCGCCAGATCCAGCACCACACCGCGCGGCAAGGCCAGACTCATGGCCGCGGCTTCCCACCGAGCAGTGCCTGCTTCAACGCGGTATCCGCCGGCCGTTCGCCAAGCCAGATATGCAGCAGCGCGTGTGCGAAGTCATCGCCCGCGACCTTGCCGCGCAGCTCGTCGTTGATCCAGACCTGCGTGCCGCTACCCGGAATCAGATCGATGTCGACGCGATCGCCTCTGCGCAGCGTCGGAAACAACCCGTTGAAATTGGCGATACGCGGACGGAGTGACGTGAACGCTTCGGGCGAAAGGTTGTCGCGGAAACCTTGCTTCCATACCGGCACCAATTTCTCGGGTGGGATTTCCGGGTGAACGAAATGCATGCTGAAGCGCTTGGCGCCCGGCATGTCGAGGATGGTCGCGGGGTCGCGGGACGGCTGTGGCAGATACAAGGCGCCGACGTAAATCCCGACGAACAGCTTGCGGCGGACGCCCGCGCCGTTCAGCGATAATGTGCTGCTGTCCTGATGCAAGCGGGCCGTTTCAGGGACGCGGGCGCCGGCAAGCTCTTGCGCGTGCAACGCCGGCAATCCAATCAGCAGACAAAGGCTCAGCAGGGCAAGAACGCGCATATAGAAACCCGGGCGGGAAGGTGCTGCAGTGTAGCAGGCGGTCTGCGCGTTTTTGAAGCGGCCGGACGATCAGCCATCGCGCGCGTCATCGGCGGCATAGAACAACCCCAGCAGGGTCTTGGCATCCTGAATGTCGCCGCGCCGCGCCATGGTCATGGCGTCGTCGAACGGACGCCAGTGTACTTCGATGCACTCGTGCGCCTGGTGGTGGCTCGGCACCTCGTGCAGGCCGGTGGCGAGGAAGAGGTGAATCACTTCATCGCAGAAGCCCGGGGTGGTCAGCACCCGCGCCAAGTCGGTCCAGGACTCGGCACGAAGCCCGGCCTCTTCCTCCAGCTCGCGCTGTGCCGTGGTAAGCGCGGCCTCGCCCGGGTCGAGTTTTCCGGCCGGAAGTTCCCAAAGCCAGCCTCCAGCGGCGTGACGGTATTGACGCAGCAGGCAGACGCGATGCCGGTCGTCCAGCGCGACCACCGCAGCACCACCCGGATGACGCACTACTTCGAGATCCAGGCGATTTCCGTCGGGCAGCTCGACCGTCTCCAGGCCGAGATCGACGACAGCGCCCTGATAGAGAACTTTGCGCATGCGGTAATGGACTCGTTAAAGCGGTTGCCGGGAAAAGGGCGGGCGCGTTCCCATTGCAAAAAATTAGTTGGCGAAGTCCGGCGCGCGCCGCAGGTCTAAAGATGACCGCCGTACAATTGTAATGCCCTGCGGTATAAACTCGCAGTCCTTTCCGTCGACGCGCGAAGTCCGGCCATGTTTTATACGACCCAACCCTTACATTTCGAATGCACCCAATGCGGTCGCTGTTGCACGGGTGGGGGCGCCTACCACGTCTTTGTCAAAGCGGCGGAGGCCGACCGTATTCGCGTCCTGTTGGGCCTGACACCGGCCTGGTTTCGGCGTCGTTATCTGCGGCGCCTCGATAGTGGCGAGCTGACTCTGGCGCTACGTGCGGACGGCCGTTGCACCTTTCTGAGCGCCGCGGGGCGTTGTCGCGTGTACGCCGCACGGCCGACGCAATGCCGTACTTATCCTTTCTGGCCGGAATTGCTGCGCAGCAAGGCCGCCTGGCGGGCCGAGGCCGCGCGCTGCGAGGGCATAGAGCGCGGCGCCGCAGTGCCCCTGGCGCGGGTCCGCGCGGCGCTGCTCGCGCAACGAGCCTACGAGGCCGACATCGATTAGTCCGGCTGTTGGCTGTAGAGAGTCGCCGTTTGTCCTGGAGGCGCCGATTCTCCCGCTATGGCGCCGGCGACCCGAAGTCATAGCAGGTCAGTAGCTGGCCCAGGGACTGCGTCGCATGGGCGTCGTAGAACAGCGAGCGCAGCACCGGTGCCGGTGCCGGGTCCAGTTCCGGACCGAACGCCAGCGTATCGAAACATTCGCCAGCGACCAGCCGGTGCGCAAAACTCAAGTACAGGCGTTGTAACACCCCATCCCGTAGCAGCGTATGCAGTACCGAAGAACCGGCGATCACGTACATGTTCCGGTACCCCAGCGCGCGCAGTGCAGAGACCGCGGCCGCGCCATCGACCGACCTGCCGCGCCCCGCGAAATGCACCTCGGCGCCCGCCGCCCGCACGGCCGCGACCCGCCCGGTGTCGGCCTCGGCACCGGTCAATACATGCACGCGCCGTTCGGCGTACGCCTGCAGGGCGCTGGCCGGTATATCGAGGCTCGCGCTGAAGATCGCTATATCGGGTTGCGCGCTGAGACCCTGTTCGAGGCGCCACTGACGCAGGTCGGCGAACTTGTCACCGGGTCCGACCGGCAATTGGTCCTGCGCCTCGCCGCGGGCGTATTGGCGGTAATAGCGGGCGCTGGTGATCAGCACGTCCGCCTGCGCGCCCAGCTCCTGATAGAGACGCCAATCGCGTGCATTACCGATCGACGGCGGGACGCCGTGTGAAACTTTGCCCGGTCGCGGCAAGGCGATCCGCCCGTCCAGGCTGCTGACGAAATTGCTATAGACCAATCCCGATTCGGATCCGCTGATGCGATGCAGGGGATGCTCGAGATAGAGCCGGCTCAGCGGAACGCCTTGCGTCGGAGGCGGATAGAGTTGCAGGACTTCATCGTTCATTGCGGGGTCCGGATCATTCATTCGCCCAGTGTAACCAAATGTCGCGTGCGCCTGCGCTATGTGCCCGCAGGCAGTAACAGACCGAATCCGGTCAGGGCGAGCAGGGCAAAGGCGAGCCGGCGCATGCGTTGCAAGCCGATACGCGGTGCCAGGCGCGCACCTCCATAGGCGGCGAGCAACACCGGCACCGTGCAGTACAGTGCCATCTCGACCATGGGCCAGACCAGTTCGCCGCGCGCGCTCTGCCAGAGGATACGCGCCAGCGTGCTGATCGCGAAGGTCGCAAGCAGTGTCGAGCGGATGCTTACGAGCGACCAGGGCTGGCGGTACAGATGAAACACCACTGGCGGTCCGGCGGTGCTGAACAGTCCGCCGAGCAGGCCGCCGGCCACACCGCTCGCGAGGGTGCCGAGGCGTCCGGACGGTTGCGGCTTGGGGCGCGGCCGCAGCATCAACAGACCGCCCGCGACCAGAATCACCACGCCGAGCAACTGGCGCAAGAACTGTGGCCATTCGCTGTCGAGACGCGCCAGCAACGCCAATCCCAGACCGATCGCCGGCAACAGGCCCAGGCCCGCCCAACCGACGCTGCGCCATTCGATGGCGCGCGGGTGACGCGCCAGTACCCAGGCGCCGTTCACCAGCGAAATCATGCTGATCACTGCGGCGGTGAAGGGGATGGGTGCGAGCTGCAGCACGGTGACACTGCCGAGCACGATCAGCCCGAGCGCGAAGCCGCTCAAGGCCTGGACGAAACTCCCCAGCGTGGCAATCAGGACGAAACCGAGTAGTTCTGGTAACGGCATGGAGAAGGGTCTCGAGACTGGCGGGCAGTGTACGGAGCCGGTGTCGGAAAATACAGAATCCGTCCGCCGCTAGGCGCGCTGAAGCCCGGCAAGGCCGTTGGGCGCGTTTGATCGACTGCAATCAAACGCCCGGCCGCAAAGAGACTGGACCATCACCGTCTTCCCCAGCTCAGCAGGCGGCTGAAGACATTGCCGCTGTGCTGTTCGATGCGACGCAGCTGGTTTGGAAAATCGAGACCGAAGCGTCCCGACGATGTGCGGGCCGAGGCGCGCAGCCGTTTCAAATCCTGCCGCGAATGCGGAGTGACCAGACCGAGCGCGATCAGGTTGGCGCGCTTTTCCACCGGCAGGCGCAGGATCTGGCCGCCGAAGCCTTGCTGCATCTGCGCGAGAATGCTCTTGATCGGCGCACTCGGTGTCGTCCATAGATTGATCGACAGAACCCCGGAACGGGCCAGGACTCGTCGACAATCGGCAAAGAAGGACGCGGAGCAGACACTTTCATGGACACCCTCGCTATCGAAGGCGTCGACCAGGACGAGATCGAACCTGCCCGGCGCGCAATCCCGGAGGAAGTCCGCACCGTCGCCGACATGCACCTGGAGCTGGGGCCGTTCCGGAAGGAGAAAGTACCGCCGTGCCAGATCGAGAATGCTCGGACGGCTTTCGACGCAGACGATGTTCGCCTGTGGAAAGTGATCAAGCAGGTAACGCACCAGCGAGCCGCCGCCCAGCCCGATCAGCAATATGTTTTGTGGGCGGGGTTGGAATAGCAGCGCCGCCAACATGCAGCGGGTATATTCCAGTGCCAGCACGGAGGGTGCATACAACAGCATGCTGCTTTGCGCCGCGCGCGTGCCGAAATACAGCGTCCGGACGCCGTCGTTATCGAGCACTTCGATCAATCCGTCGCTGTCGCGCTGGGCGAAAACCAAGGTACCGCGGTCGGTCAACATCGCGGCATTCTAAAGTACACGGGCAAAAAAATGCCGGGTGATTCACCCGGCATGGACTTGGTCGATAGGTTCAGGCAGCGCTACGTTGCAGCGTACCCGCCTCGGTCTTGCCGGGACCCTTATGGGTGACGGCCTGCGCGAGGCTGATGCTGTCGAGGTAGTCGTAGATCTGATGGCTCAGCTGATCCCAGAGCACCAGGCTTTCGCCGCGGTGGTCCGCGTCGGTGGATTCCTCGTCCCGCTGCGGCCGTGATACCGCCTCGAGGCTTTCGTCCACTGCGCGCAGGATGTCCGCAACGCTGATTTCGCTCGCCGGACGGCGCAGGCAGTAGCCTCCACCCGGCCCACGCAGTCCAGTTACCAGCCCGTGTTTGCGCAGCTGTGCGAACAGTTGTTCCAAGTAGGATACGGAAATGGATTGCTCGACGGAGATGTCAGCCAAGGTGACTGGACCCTGCTTGTGGCGCAACGCCAACTCCATCATTGCAGTGATTGCATAGCGGCCTTTGGTCGAAAGTTTCATGGCGTACCTCGCATCAAGTCGTTTCTGGACGGTCAGTCAATTCAGGTTGAAACCTGACTGGTATGGTCAGAAATACTAGCAATTGTTGAGTGTTTTAGTCAAGTTTAGCGTGACAATTGCTATGGGGTTTTTCATTGGAGGCGGGTAGCAGAGCGGAAGTTCCCGATTAAATGGGAGCCTTGAGGGTTCTCGAAATCGACGCGGACCGTCCGGAGACCCGGGGCAACCCCGGGGAGGCGGCGAGCAGAGCGGCTGCCGTCAGGCAACCATGCGGGCGAGTTCGTCCAATTCAGTGTTGCCCTCGCAGAGCGAGGCGCAGAGCGCGATGGCGTTGGCCGCATCCAGGCCGAGAGCGGCCAGGCTGGCGTCCGGCAGCGCGGTCTCCCGGCCGGTACCCAGCCCCAGGCGGGCGAGTAACCGGTTGGAAATCAGCACCAATTGCGCATAGACCGCATGGTCGCCCCAATAGTGTTCGTCGTGGTGGTGGCGGGCGGCGACGACCAGTTCCTCCGGCAGGCCCCAGGCCGACAGGAGCCAGGCGCCGATCTGATCATGGCCTACCCCGAGCAGATATTTCTCCAGCGTTTCCACGGGCAGCTCCGGATTGGCCGCCATGTAGCGGTTCAGCAAAAAAAATTCCGGCTGGAAGGCGTGGCCCAGCAGGAGGCTGCCCATGTTGTGCAGCAGTCCGGCCAGGTAGGCGGTGCCGCGGCGCGGACGCTTGGCCGCCGGCATCTGCATGGAGAGGCGTTCGACCAGCACGGCGGCGTGGATCGAGTGGCGCCAGAACGCGGTCAGGCCCAGGGGGCCGTCGACCGGTACACGCAGCGATTTGCCGACCGTGATCCCGAGCGCGAGATTGAGCACGAAATCGAACCCCAGAACCCGGGCGATGGCGTTCTTGACGTCCTTGATCTTGCCCGGATAGCCGTAGAGCGGCGAATTCGCATAACGCATGATGCGGGCCGCCAGCGGCGCGTCCTGCTGAATGACCCGGGCCAGATCCTCTGCATCCGCGCGCGGGTCGCTGGCGAGATCGAGAATGTCGAGCGCGGTACTCGGTAGTGCCGGCAAGTCGTGGAATTCCTCGACTTGGCGTTTGATTCGCGCCGGGGTGAACTGCTCGATGGTCTGACCGAGTGTGGCGGCGGTCGCGTCGCCGCGGTGCAGCGCGGAAACCGGCTGTGAAAAGCGTTCGCAGCGCGGGTTGCCAAGCAGACGCTGGAACTCCGCGGGTTGCAGCTGCAGCAACAGGGAATGACAGCCCGGTTCCAGATACAGGCGTTCATGTTCCAGCAAGGCCGAATCGACGATGGTCTCCAAGCCGTAGGCCGCGCCGAGTGGCGGGCAGCAGTTCGGCTCGCAATCGTCGAAGATGCCGCGCAGCTGTGTGGCCGGTACCGGCTCCAGCTCACGGTTCAACAGCCGGCAGAGCGCGGCGAAATCGAGCAGATGATCGTTGGGGAGGATCGCCATCAACGGCCCTTGGGCGTCGATCAGCACGACGGCGCGCGCGAGCTGGGCGTCTCCTCGATCGCGCACAGGCGGGCCGCCTGCGACAGGGTCTCGGTGACCGGGTGCGGCAGGCGCTGCACTTTGGCGTCCCGGTCGGCGAGAAACCGTTGAATGGTGATCGCTAGCATGGATCCCTCCCAGGGGATTTCTTGATTATTTTTGTGGTCAAGCAATTTCCGGGCCCGCATAAAAAAAGGCTATACGGTTCAGCGAATTGTCCCGTATTCTATCCGGACTCGCCAGTGGCTCGCGTCGGGCTGAGACAGGTTTACGACGTTGATCCTATACTGGCGACCGTGGGGATACCGCGGCGAAGGCCAGGCGGCGATCGCGATTCGCGGCGCATGTCCGGACCGTCACCGCGCAAGATAACGACAGAGAGGAATAACAGCGCATGGCACTCCAACAACCCGTCAAGAACGATCGCCGCGCCCGATCCAAAGAGCGCATGGCCAGTCTCGTAACGTCACGCAACGAGACGCTCGCGTTGTATTCCGACCTGGCCAGCAACCGCCCCTATCAGGCCGGCGAACAGACCGAGGAGATGGTGCGGCGCTTTTGCCAGGCCCTGGTCGACTATGCGGCCAGTGCGCACTTCCAGCTCTATCGCTATATCGTCGAGAACAAAGAACGGCGTCAAGCGGTGTTGAGCCTTGCCGAACAGGTGTATCCGCAGATCTCGGCGAGCACCGACGCGATTCTCGATTTCAATGATCGGTACGACGTTGCGCCGCTGGCGACCCGCATCGAAAAGCTTGCCGACGATCTGTCGCAACTCGGGGAACTGTTGGCTGACCGCATCCAGCTCGAAGATCAGGTCATCGAGGCGCTCGACGGCGGACTCTGATCCGCGTTCATGCGAATCCACTCCGCACGCGAAAGATAACGCCAGGGCCGCGGCAGCAGGCCCGGCACGCGTGCGCAATAGTGGCGGTAGGCGGGGCCAAGCTCTTCCAGCAGTTTGCGTTCTTCCAGGCGCGAGCCAAGCCATAGATAGCCGGTGACCACTAGCGCTGCGACCAGGCGGGCGCTGTCCATATCGCGCGTCCACAGCCACAGCAGTCCCAGCAGATACCAGGGATGACGGACGAAGCGGTGCAGAAAGGACAGCCCCAGCCGCGGCTTGGCCGTCGGGCGTTTAGGCGCCACCCCTAGAAATTCCCGCATGTCGTAGGCGCGGCTGCTCCAGACGAAACCGATCAGCGCCAGCAGCGCAGCGGCATGCGCGACCCAGGCCCCAGCCCCCTCCCAACGCCACAACCAACGCTCCGACGCGAGCTCGGTGGCCAGGAGCAAGGGTATCAACAGCAGAATGGCGAGCAGGTTGTAGCCCAGTCGGTAGCGGGTCTGCTGCTGTGGCCAGCGCCGCGCGAACCAGGCCTTGACCCCGAGCGACGCGAGCCAGGAATGCAGCGCAAAATAGGCCGTCCAGGCCAAACCCAGCAGCAGCAACTCTCCCCGAAGGAATTCCACGATCATTCGGCTAAGCCCTCCGCCCTGCTCGGCAGCGGCCCAAGGCTCTCGCTATATCATAATATTCTGATATAATCCGCAACCCATTGAACCGGCGGATTATCTCGCGCAGTAGGCGGCCGGCCGGGGACGCTCAAGAAGGATAGCTCGCGCGGTTCGGGCTTACTCAGATTCTGGAGCGGCGGTTCGCTTGCCCGCACGGCGCGACCGCGCCATCGACTCAATTCAAAACCCAGCCACCTCGAGGATCGGAAATGGATCACGGCATCACCTTAACGCAGTTCATCATCGAAGAGCAGCGCCGCATTCCGGGCGCCACCGGCGATTTCACTTCCCTGCTCAACGATGTCCTGACCGCCTGCAAAAAGATCGCCTGCGCGGTAAACCGTGGCGGCCTGATCGGTATTCTCGGTTCCGCCGATACCGAGAATGTGCAGGGCGAGACGCAGAAGAAACTCGACATCATCTCCAATGACGTGATGATCAATTCCCTGGAGTGGACCGGCCACTTGGCGGGTATGGCATCGGAGGAGATGGACGATCCGTTGCCGATTCCCGCGATGTACCCGAAAGGGAAATATCTCATCCTGTTCGATCCGCTCGACGGCTCCTCGAACATCGACGTCAACGTTTCGGTCGGCACCATCTTCTCCATCCTGCGCTGCCCAGACGGCGTGCACGAGCCGAAGATCGAAGACTTTTTGCAGGAAGGAACGCGCCAGGTCTGCGCGGGCTATGCCATCTACGGGCCGACCACCATGCTGGTGTTGACCTCCGGTCACGGCGTGAACGGCTTTACGCTGGACCGGTCCATCGGCGAATTCATCCTCAGCCATCCGGATATGAAGATTCCGGCGGAGACGCAGGAATTCGCCATCAACATGTCCAATCAGCGCTTCTGGGACCAGCCGATCAAGCGTTATGTCGACGAATGTATCGCCGGCAAAGAAGGTCCGCGCAATAAGGATTTCAACATGCGCTGGGTCGCATCGATGGTCGCCGAGGTGCATCGCATCCTGACCCGCGGGGGCATTTTCATGTATCCGCTGGATAGCAAGCTCGCGGCCAAAGGCCAGACCGGCAAATTGCGTTTGATGTACGAGGCCAATCCGATGAGCTTTATCGTCGAGCAGGCCGGTGGCGCGAGCAGTACCGGCAGCGAGCGCATTATGGCGTTGCAGCCCGAGGGGTTGCACCAGCGCGTACCGGTGGTGCTGGGCTCGAAGAACGAAGTCGAACGCGTGGTGCAGTATCACTTGGAGGCCGGCAAACAGGCCGTCGCCTGATTCTCTGCAGTGCATCTTCGATCTGGAGGGCCCTGACGCAAGTCAGGGCCTTTTTTTTCGAATCGAGCCGCTATGCGGGCGCAGCCGGACGGATACCCAAAGCCATTGCATCCGATTCACGATGCGGAAAATTTGCCACCCATGCCTCGCTGCGTCGCCTGATACCCTGCGCTTGAATCCGGTCCTAAGGGCCTAGCCGAGGCACGTTTTCACGCAGGTGGCTGATAATTTGCATGGATGACCGACATCCTTTCCAACAAGGAGTGCGCATGCCTGATCTCCAGAGTGGATCCAACAGCGAACGTCTGCAGCACGCGGAAGGTTTGTTCGTCGCCGGCCGGTTCAGCGAGGCCGGAAAAAATTACGGAGAGATGGCAGAGCTTGCACGGGGCGATTACCGCATCCCTATGCGGCTCGGCCAGATCGGTCTGTTGGAGGGTCGGCTGGACGACGCCCTCGATTGGTTTCACCGCGCCCAGGCGGCGGGCGGAGACGCGGAGTCGCTGTTGGCAGAGACCTACTACCGAGCGCGTCGCTATCCCGAGGCGGCGGCCTGCTATGCCGGTCTCGGCGATCCCGCGCTGGCGCAGCATCTCGCCGCATTCCGCGACCGCGAGCCGTACCGACTGCTTCCGGGGCCCGCGGAGTCCGAATTGGAGTTTCTCGCCCGTGACCCGCTGCCGCTGGTGCGGGTACAGGTCAACGGTGTCGAAGAGGCGTTGTTCGCGTTCGATACCGGCGCCTGGGACACGGTGCTGGATACCGCCCTGGCGCAGCGCATCGGGCTGCCGCGCGGCTGGCCGGGGCAGGTGAGTTGCGCAGACGGACGCGATGCGCTGATCGAATACAGCCGGCTGAATTGCTTGGCGCTCGGCGGTATGGAAATCGCCGACCTGCCGGTGCAGGTCATGGATCTCGGCGGCGCATTGGCCGGCTTCTTCGAGCCGCACGGTCTGGACGGCATCCTCGGTCTCGGCGTGCTGAGCCGCTTCGGTGTCGAACTCGACATGCCGGCCGGATGGCTGCGCCTGTTCCGCGACCCCGAACCGCTGGCGGCGCCGACGCCCTGCTGGCTGGGCGGTGGCCGGCAACTGCTGGCCTGGGGTGAAATCAACGAACAGCCGAACCTCTGGTTTCTCGATACCGGCATGACGGGTTTCGATTGTCTGGTACCCGGCTCGACGGCCGCCGTGGCGCAGTTGGTCCAAGCGCCGCAAGGTGCGGCGCTCGGGTATGGCGGGGCCGGCCAGGTCGCGCTGGCGACGGCGGATATCGATACCCTGAAACTTGGCGATCTGCACAAGGCCTCGGCACGCGCGGTCATCAGTCCGGCGTTTCCGTTGGAACGCCGCTATGGTTTTCGCATCGGCGGTCTGCTCGCCTTGGAGTTTCTCAAGCGCGCCGTGCTTCGCCTGGACCTCGCGAGGATGCAACTGAGCCTGCACCCGGGAGCTCAATCCCAGGCCGCGTAATTTCTCGCCGCGAGAAAGTCACGAAGGCTGCGCCTTCGGCCGCAAGAGGTAAACTGCATCCCGGTCAATATTCTTTACCGAACCTCGGGTGTCTCCTCATGTCCGATACCGATCAGAACGCCGCGCACGCGCTAGAGCGTTTGCTGAAAATCATGCGCCGCTTGCGAAATCCCGACGGCGGTTGTCCCTGGGACCTGGCGCAGGACTTCCGCAGTATCGCGCCCTTCACGCTGGAAGAGGCCTATGAAGTCGCCGACGCCATCGAACGCGGCCGGCCTGACGAACTGCGCGACGAGTTGGGCGATCTGTTGTTCCAAGTGGTGTTCCATGCGCGCATGGGCGAAGAGCGCGGTTGGTTCGACTTCGCCGCGGTCGCGACGGCGATCGGCGACAAACTCGAACGCCGGCATCCGCACGTGTTCGGTGACGCCGAGGTGGCCGATGTCGAGGCGCAGTCGCTCGCCTGGGAGGCGCACAAGCACGCCGAGCGTGTCGAACAGGGACGTTCCGGCCTCATGGACGGCGTCCCGCTCGCCTTGCCGGCGCTGGTGCGCGCGGCCAAGTTGCAGCGGCGCGCCGCAAAAATCGGCCTCGACTGGCCCGATGCAGAAGGCCCCATGGCGAAGATCGGGGAGGAGCTCGCGGAACTTCGCGCCGCCCGGGACACCGGGACGCCGGAGGCCCAGGCTGCAGAGGTCGGCGATCTGCTGTTCAGCTGCGTGAATCTGGCGCGCCACCTGGGGGTCGACGCCGAAGCCGCGCTGCGCGGCGCGAACAGCCGATTCGCTGCGCGGGCCAATCGGGTCGCCGCGTCCATCGAGGAGACCGCCCAGCCTGCGGACAGCGCAGCGCTGGACAAGCTCTGGGAAGCGGCCAAACGGAACGGCCTGTAGGCGACTTCCGACAGGCTGGGGTTTTGTGTCGCAGTTCACAGCCGGGCCGACGAAAACCCGGATAGTGAGTCGCGCTTGTTCATTTTCTCCGGCGGGGACCGCATCAGGTCCCCTTCGACCGGTGGACGCCCCCCGTCCACCGGTATTTTTTTGCCCCGTATCTGCACCCCGCGGTCCCGCTCATGGGGCTCGAACGCTCGTTGCTATCGCACCAACAAGGCGCGCCTTGTCGACAACCTGCACTTATACGGAGCATGCAGCCCCTGGCCCGGCAGCGGGATTTTCCTCAACCGCTTGAATACACGGGAGACAGTTGCGAGGCACGCTTCCTGCTTCGCTCCGCGCCAAACTGAACGATCCGAAGCTCATCGGGGGGCGTTATGGAAGCAGTGCAGGCAGGTACCGACGTACTTTTCATCCTTCTCGGCGCCATTATGGTGCTGGCAATGCACGCGGGCTTTGCCTTTCTGGAGCTGGGGACGGTCCGCGAGAAGAACCAAGTGAATGCGCTGGTCAAGATCATCTGCGACTTTGCGACGTCCACCATCGCGTATTTCTTCATCGGCTACGGTATCGCCTACGGCATCGACTTCCTGCAAGGCGCCGACGGCCTCACCGCGCGCAACGGCTACGATCTGGTCAAGTTCTTCTTTCTGGTGACCTTCGCGGCGGCGATTCCGGCCATCATCTCCGGTGGAATCGCAGAGCGTGCGCGGTTTTATCCGCAGCTCGTCGCAACCTTCGTCCTGGTCGCGCTGGTGTACCCCAGTTATGAAGGCATGATTTGGAACGGGCTGTTCGGCGTTCAGGACTGGATCGAGGGCCAGTTCGGTGTAGCCTTCCACGATTTCGCCGGCTCCGCCGTGGTGCACGCCATGGGCGGCTGGATCGCGCTCGCGGCCATCCTGCTGCTCGGGCCGCGTCACGGGCGCTACGGTCAGGACGGCGCCGTCTTTGCGCACCCACCGTCCAACATCCCGTTTCTGGCGCTTGGTGCCTGGATACTGACCGTGGGCTGGTTCGGTTTCAACGTGATGTCCGCGCAGGAGATCGAAGGCATCAGTGGCCTGGTCGCGATCAATTCCCTGATGGCGATGGTCGGTGGCGTCCTCGCTGCCCTGTTCGCCGGGCGCAGCGACCCGGGTTTCGTGCACAACGGGCCACTGGCCGGCCTGGTCGCCATTTGTGCAGGCTCGGATCTGATGCACCCGCTGGGCGCACTGGTCACAGGCGCCGTTGCCGGGGGGCTTTTCGTCTGGACCTTCACGCTGGCACAAAACCGCTGGCGCATCGACGACGTGCTCGGCGTGTGGCCGTTGCATGGTATTTGTGGCGCCTGGGGCGCGCTCGCGGCCGGCATCTTCGGCACGCAGGCGCTCGGAGGGCTGGGCGGCGTCAGTCTGGGTGCGCAGGTTGTCGGCACCCTGCTGGCGATAGCCGTCGCGCTGATCGGCGGGTTCGCCGTGTATGGCGGGCTTAAATTAATCACCGGCCTGCGGCTGTCCCAGGAGGAGGAGTTCCAGGGCGCGGATCTCAGTATTCACCGCATCAGATCGACGCCGCAATACGATCGCTGAGCGAATACGGAGACAGACCCACCGGCCGACCCGGTCGGCTCGGTACCCGCGTGACCGCTGGGCGCTGGCTACGCCTGCGCAGGGACCGCGCCCCGGAGCCTCGCCTACACTGGTCTGCATGGGCAGCACGAGCGAGGCGGAAGTAAGCGCGATCCAGTTTCTTCCCGCGCATGCCACGATGACCTCGCTGCGCGAGGCGGCCCGCGATTGCCGCGGTTGTCCGCTGTATCGGGACGCGACCCAGACCGTGTTCGGGGCCGGTTCACGACACGCGCGCGTCATCCTGGTCGGCGAACAACCCGGCAACGACGAAGACCTTCAGGGGCGACCGTTCGTCGGTCCGGCGGGGCGCGTGCTGGATGAAGCGCTGGTGGCGGCGGGGATTGTCCGCGACGAGACCTATGTCACCAACGTGGTCAAGCATTTCAAATTCACCATGAAGGGCAAGCGGCGGATGCATAAAAAGCCCGGCGCGCGTGAGATCGCGGCCTGCCTGCCCTGGCTCGAGAAAGAGATCGAAACCGTGCGTCCAGATGTGCTGGTATGCCTGGGCGCCACGGCGGCGCAGGCGCTCCTCGGCCGCGACTTCAGTGTCACCCGCGAGCACGGGCGCGTGCTGAGTAGCAGTTTTGCGCCGCATGTGCTCGCGACAGCCCATCCGTCGGCCGTGCTCCGCCAGCGTGGTAAGGACCAGCGGCAGCGGGCGTTGGAGCAGATGATCGAGGATCTGAAGGCCGTGCCCCGGTTGCTTGCAGGCGAGCGCTGACTGCCGCGCCTTGTTCGAGCTCTGAGTACATCTGGATAAACAAAGGCCCGAGCTTGCGACTCGGGCCTTAGTGAGTGCCATGCCGACGCGACGCCGGCCTTGTTATTTCTTATTGTTCTGTCAGTTCAGCGGGCAGCCCTGCTCGTTGAGTTTTTCGAAGCCGTCTTTCATATCTTCCAACTCGCCATCCGGGTAGTTCGCCTGGAAGATCGCCACCACGTCGGCCGAGGTGAGGTCATAATCCACGCCGGTCGAGGCCCCGTTCAGATAGGCGGCCACGGCATGGCGCGCGGCGGCGTTGACGCTCCCGCCGTTCGCCTGCAGGGCCTGCAACAGTGTCGGATCGGTGGTCATGGTCTTGCCGGACTTGACGGTAATCTCGCGCCCGAACACCGCAGAGAAGGTGATGTCGGGCGTTACTCCGTAAGGCCAGGAATCGAAGTGGTGCGGCTGCTT